>DATJZL010000051.1:0-4617 GCA_035499115.1 Methyloceanibacter sp.
CATCTGCTGAGAAATAGCCGACGCAGCCCGCATAGATGCCGCGCGCCTCATCCTCGAGCTCATCGATGATCTCCGTCGCCCGCACTTTCGGTGCACCCGACACGGTGCCGGCCGGGAAGCCGGCCATCAGCGCATCGACCGCATCGTGGTCGGCGGCGAGCTTGCCCTCGACATTCGACACGATGTGCATGACTTGGCTGTAATATTCGAGGAAGAAGGAGTCGGTGACGTGCACGCTGCCGACCTCAGCCACGCGTCCCACGTCATTACGGCCAAGGTCGAGCAGCATGAGATGCTCGGCCCGCTCCTTGGCATCGTGGAGCAGCTCCTTGGCCAGCGCCTTGTCTTGCTCCGGCGTCGTGCCGCGCGGCCGCGTTCCCGCGATTGGGCGGATGGTAACCTTGCCGTCGCGCACCCTGACCAGGATCTCTGGGCTCGAGCCCACCACGGCGAAGTCGCCGAAATTGAGGTAGTAGAGGAAGGGCGAAGGGTTGACGCGCCGAAGCGCTCGGTAAAGCGCGAAGGAGGGGAGGGTGAAGGGCGCCTCGAAGCGCTGGCTCAACACAACCTGGAAGATGTCGCCGGCGGCGATGTACTCCTTGGCACGGACGACCTTCGCCATATAGGCCTCAGCCGTGGTCATGGCCTTAGGCTGTGGATGCGGAGCCGTCGCTTCCCCTTCGCTTGGGTGCGGCAAGGGCTGCTCAAGCCGCTCAATGGCGAGATTGAGCCTGTCTGCCGCACGCGCGTAAGCCGCCTTGGCGCTGACGCCGGGAGCCGGCCTGACGGGCGTCACCACGGTCATCTCGTCCTTCACCGCATCGAAAATCACGATCAGCGTGGGACGCACCAGAATGCTGTGGGGGAGCGCAAGCGGATCGCGCTTGTCGCTCGGTAGCTCCTCGATCAGCCGCACCGTGTCGTAGCCGATATAGCCGAAGATGCCGGCAGCCATGGGCGGGAGCTCATGCGGCAACGCGATCGCCGATTCGGCGAGCAACGCGCGCAGCGAGGCGAGCGCCGGAAGCGGCGAAGGAGCGAAACCCTGCGGGTCGGATTGCGGAGCGCGGTTGATCTCGGCCCTCGCTCCATTGGCACGCCAGATCAGATCGGGCTCGCAGCCGATGATGGAGTAGCGGCCGCGATTTGCTCCGCCTTCGACCGACTCGAGCAGGAAGCTGTTCGGCCTCTCATGCGCGAGCTTCAGCATCGCCGAGACCGGCGTCTCGAGATCGGCAACGAGCCGCGTCCATGCGACCTGGGGCACGCCCTCCTCATAGCCCCGCGCGAAGATGGTGAAGTCCGGCTCGATGGGAGGGGCCGCACCTTGCTTCGATAAGGAGGCGACGGAGGCTGGAGCGGCGCTCATGGCTCCTCGTTGGTGCCCACGAGCTTAGCGAGCGCCTTCTCGTTGACCTTGACCCCATAGCGCTTCTCGAGCGCGGCGAAATATTCGGAGATGGCATCGTCGCCGATCAGGAGCTTGATCTGGGCTTTGAGCCGCGCGGCTTCCTTATCGTCGAGCGGTTGAGGCGGCGTGACCTTGTCAACCTTGAACACGATGCGGCCTTCGCCGATGCCCGAGGGCGCCGAGCCGTAGCCGCCTTCCGGCAGAGTGAAGGCTTGCTCGACCGCCGCAGGCAGAATGTAGACGGCCATGCCGTCGCGTTTCAGCGGGTCGCTGGTGAGAACCTGAACCTTGAGGTCGTTGGCCACATCTTCGAGCGTCTTGCCGCCGACCAAGGAATTGACCAGGTCTTGCGCATATTTGGCAACCTTGGTGCGTTCCTCCTCGTCCCGCCAATCCCTGGCGACCTCATCCTTCACCTGATCGAACGGTTTCAGCTGCTCGGGGACGATGCCGAGCACCTCGTACCAGATCACGCCTTCGTCCTTCGCGTCGATCGGATCGTTGTCGACACCAACGTCTGAGGCAAATACAGCGTTCAGCACCTGCGTCTGCGCCGGCAGCGTCACCGTCGAGCCATCAGGCTTGCGGCCCGTCCGATCGACCTGATCGATGATCTGATAGTTGAGCTTGAGCTTGTCGGCGATCTCGGAGAGCTTGGCGCCGGCGGCGAGCTGATCCTCGATCTTGTCATGCAACTCGAAGATCGCGCCCGAGGCACGTTCCTTGAGGAGCTTGTTCTCGAGGTCGGCCTTGGCCTCATCGAAAGTCGGGGTCTTGCCCGGGTCGATCTCGGTGACACGCACCAGGACGACCGTACCGAGCTTGCCGATCACAGGATCGCTGACTTTGTTCAGCTCGAGCTTGAAGGCGGCGTCGGCCACGGCCGGATCGGCGAGCTGAGAGCGCGTCACCATGCCGAGATCGATGTCGGCCTCGCTCAGGCCCTGCTCCTTTGCCACCGCGGCGAAATCGGTACCCGACTCGATCTTTTCGTGAGCGGCGGTCGCGGCCGCCATGTCGGGGAACGCGATCTGCTGCACATGCCTCTTCTCAGGCTTCCCGAGCTGGTCCTTGCTCGCCTCATAGGCGGCGCGGAGATCCTGATCGGTGATATTCACCTCTTCCTTGACCGTCTCCGGCGTCACGGCAAGGATGCCGACCTTACGGAACTCGGGTTGGGTGAATTTCGCGTGATGATTGTCGTAATAGCGCTTGAGGTCGTCGTCGGTGGGATCGTTAACTGGCCCTGCCGCCTCTTGCGCGACAAGTACGTAGCGAAGCGTGCGCGTCTCGCCGTTATAGCGATCGAGCGCATCGACGAGGACTTCCGGTGTGTTCACCACCTGGCCGATGGTGGTGAGAATTTGCCGGCGCAGATTCGTCTCGCGTTGCGAAGCGAGAAAACCTTGTTCCGACAGGCCGATATTGCGCAGAGCCTGCTGAAACAAGGCAGGGCTGAAATTACCCGTCGCGTCCTTGAAGTTTGGATCCTGCATGATCTGCTCGAGCAGGGCGGCATCGGTGATGTTGAGCCCGAGGTCGCGCGCATGGTTGTCAACTGCCGCGCCGCCGATCAGCCGCTCGAGCACGCGGCTGTCGAGGCCAAGCGAGCGCGCCTCCTGGAGCGAGAGGCTGCGGCCGGCCTGAGCGCTCATGGCCCGCAGCATCTCCTGCTGGGCACGCATATAGTCGCGCGGCCCGATCTTGGTATCGCCAACCGTGATGAGGTCACCGCCGCCATAGCCTTGAAACCACCCGGCCGGGAACCAGATGGCAAAACTCGCGATCAGCAGGAGCACAAAGATCCCGCCGATAACCCCGCCGGCTCCTTTACGCAAAGTGTCGAGTGCCACGCTTGAGAACCTTCCATTCGCCATTTGCCAAAGCCGCGCTGGCGTCCGATGCTTGGACAATCCCGCGCGGCGGCGGCATCATAGGTAGCAAGCCGAGTCCCGGCAAGGCAGGGATGGCGGGGCAGGCCTTGGAAAACCGCGTGCTTAATGGCAAGACGCGGGTTGGGGGGAACGAGGTCAGACGTGACAGCGATCAGACCGCTCGTCGCCGGGAATTGGAAGATGAACGGCCTCTCGCCGTCTTTGGCCGAACTCAGGGCCCTTAAGGCTCACGTCAAAAGAAAACCCATCCTCTCCGCCGACCTGATGGTGTGCCCGCCCGCAACCCTGCTTGCCCGCGCGAGTGATGTCTTGGTCGGAAGCGGCATCGCTCTTGGTGCCCAGGATTGCCATCCCCTGCGATCGGGCGCCCATACCGGCGATGTCTCCGCGGAGATGCTGGCAGATTGCGGGGCGACGGCGGTGATCGTCGGTCATTCCGAGCGCCGGATCGATCACGGCGAGATCGATGCTCTCGTCAACGCCAAGGCGCGCGCGGCACATCGCGCCGGGCTTACCGCCATCATCTGCGTGGGCGAAACCGAGAAGGATCGCCACGGTGGCGCAACGCTGGCCGTCGTCGGCCGCCAGCTTAAGGGCTCGGTGCCGCAAGGGTCTGAGGCTACTAACACGGTGATCGCCTACGAGCCGGTCTGGGCCATCGGCACGGGCCTCACCCCAACGGCGGCCGACATCGCCTACGTGCACGGCTTTGTCAGGTCGGAACTGGGGCGCCTCGTCGGGGAGGAGGAAGCACGGCAGCTGCGCATCCTCTACGGCGGCTCGGTGAAACCGGCTAACGCCAGCGAGATCCTGTCCGTCGAAGACGTCAATGGCGCCCTCGTCGGAGGCGCTAGTCTCAGGGCCGACGACCTCTATGCGATCCTCTCAACCTATTGTGGCAGAACTGCCTGAGCCGTCGCAAAACCGTCTTGGCCGGGCCCTAGCAGGGTTGGCAAACGGGCCAATTTTCGACATTCTGGACAGAAGTCGATTTCGGCGGAACTTCCGCCGCAGGACACTATGATGCCGGTGCTGCGCTTCATCGCCGTGGCCCTTCTCGTCTCAAGCTCCGTCGCGGCGCTCGGCATGAGGGCTGTCGCTGAGCCGCTCGACAAGGCGAGCTGCGCGAGCCTCGCCAATGACCGCAAAAAGCTGTTCACTCCAAATATGCAGGCGGCGCTCGATCGCGGGCCCGACTGGGTCAAGGACCATCTGAACGATCAGGAACTCGATCAGGTCAGAAAGTTCCTTGATGTCGAGGCGCAGATCGCCTTCCGCTGCCGGGGCGGGGGGGTCGACAAGAAGACGGTG
>DATJZL010000052.1:0-3298 GCA_035499115.1 Methyloceanibacter sp.
CCTTACGCTCGCCCTGGCGGAAATAGGCTTCGCCATGTTCGGCGAAGATCTCGGGAATGCTTTGGCCGGCGGCGAGCTCGATCTCGGTGTCGGCGTCGATGAAAGGCAGCTCCAGCCGGTTCGCGAGCCGCCGGCCGACCGCCGTCTTGCCCGCGCCCATGAGGCCGATCAGCACGATGCTCCGCGGCCCCAGCGCCTGGCGAATCCCCGCCAAGCGCTCGTTCCGGTCCTCTGTTCTATGTTCGGCCAGTCTGAGACTCATCCATTCGTCTGAGGTAAAATGTCGGGCGCGAGCTTCAGCGCGGCTGCGCGCAACCAACGACTCAAGGGCTTGGTGCAATTTCCCATGCTGGTCGCGCCCTGTCGAATCGTCCATGATATGAAAGAGGTTAAAGTGCTGGGCGGTTTTGGGTCATAATAGGGCCCTGTTCGCGACCAATAAGCGGTTAGGATCACGAGCGCCCGCGATGCCAACACTGTTCCGATTCCTAATGGTTATAGGGGTGATCGCCGGTGTCGCCGCTGGAAGCCTTTATGTGCTTGCTGAATATTTCCAGCCCGAGCCCAAGGAAATCTCCAAGGCCTTGCGCAACGTCAAGGCGCGCATCCAGGAGGAGACGGCTGCGACGCCCAGTGCCGACACCACGGGAGCGTCTGGGTCTGCACCAGTTCCCGCGGCATCGCCCGCCTCAGCGCCCGTGGACAGCGCGAGCAAGGCTCGTGCGCAGTAAGCGTCGGGGGCATGCACGATTAAGCCGAAAGGCGTGAGTCTTTGGCGGCGGCGAAGGGATCAAGCGGAGGAGGCGCTTCCGAGCTTCAGCTCTTCCTCGATATGCTGATGGCGGAACGCGGCGCCGCAGCCCACACCATCGAAGCCTATGCGGGGGATCTCTCGGAGTTTCTCGCGTTTCTCGTCAGCAAGGGCAAGACGGCCGAGACGGCGAGCGCCGATCAACTGCGCGCCTTCCTCGCCGGCCTTGCCAAGAAGGGTCTCGCGCCCACCTCGCGCGCCCGGAAGCTCTCGGCCATTCGTCAGTTCTTCCGCTTTCTTCTCGCCGAGGGCATGCGGAGCGACGATCCAAGCTCGGCCATCGACAGCCCAAAGCTCGGGCGGCCGCTGCCCAAGATCCTGTCGCTCGAAGAGGTCGAGGCGCTGCTCAAGACGGCGTCAGATGCAAGCGAGCAGGCGGCCGATGGGGCAGCGCGGCGAAGGGCGCTCAGACTCTATGCTCTGCTCGAGACGCTCTACGCCACGGGTATGCGCGTGTCGGAGCTGATCGCGCTGCCGCGTGCGGTGCTGGCGACCGACGACCGCGTTCTTACCATCAAGGGCAAAGGCGGGCGCGAGCGGCTCGTGCCGCTGAACGATGCGGCGCGGAGGGCGCTTGCCGCCCATCTTGCGGCCGTTGGCGACGACGAGGCACAAGGCAGCGGCGCCTCGCCTTGGCTCTTTCCGTCTTCCGGCGGAGAGCATCTGACGCGCCAGCGCTTTGGCCAGGAGCTGAAAGCGCTCGCCCTTCAAGCCGGGATCGAGCCCTCGCGGGTCTCCCCGCATGTGCTCCGCCATGCCTTCGCCAGCCACTTGCTCGAACGCGGGGCTGACTTGCGCACGGTGCAGCAGCTTCTCGGCCACGCCGATATCTCGACGACGCAGATTTACACCCATGTCATCGAGGAGCGCTTGCGGCGCCTCGTCGAGCAACACCATCCGCTCGCTCAGGCTCACTTAACCAAGCGCGGCTAGTTTTCGTTGGGCGTGCGGGTTGACAGCGTGCCGCCCCAAGGGCCACTTACCAGCGACTTCCCTTTGCCTTATCTGTTTCGCCAAGATCAGCCGAGGACTGCTCGTCCTCGAGGGGCTCACATAAGCCGGATGCGCACTTATCTCGATTTCGAAAAGCCGATCGCCGAGCTCGAAAGCAAGGTCGCCGAGTTGAAGGCGCTTGCCGCCGAACAGCGCTCGGTCTCGATCGAGGAGGAGCTCGCCAAGCTCGAGATCAAGGCCAAGGAGGCCTTGGAGGAGACCTACGCCGAGCTCACGCCCTGGCAGAAGACGCAAGTGGCGCGGCATCCCGAGCGTCCGCATTTCCGCCACTACATCGACGGGCTGGTGGAGGGCTTCACGCCGCTCTCCGGCGACCGCGCGTTCGCCGACGACCAGGCCATCATCGGCGGCATCGGCCGGCTGTCGGGCCGCTCGGCGATGATCATCGGCCACGAGAAGGGCTCGGACACCGAGGGTCGCATCAAGCACAATTTCGGCATGGCGCGACCCGAAGGCTATCGCAAGGCGGTGCGGCTGATGGAGATGGCCGACCGCTTCTCGCTCCCCGTGGTCAGCCTGGTCGATACGGCAGGCGCCTACCCTGGCATCGGCGCCGAGGAGCGGGGGCAGGCCGAGGCCATCGCCCGCTCGACCGATTGCTGCCTCAGCCTCGGCGTGCCGATCATCTCCGTCATCATCGGCGAGGGTGGCTCGGGCGGCGCCGTCGCCATCGCCACGGCGAACCGGATCTATATGCTCGAGCATTCGATCTACACGGTCGCCTCGCCGGAAGCCGCAGCCTCGATCCTATGGAAGGATTCGACGCGGGCGGTCGACGCCGCGACGAATATGAAGATCACCGCCCAGGACCTGCTAAGGCTCGGAATTATCGATGGAATCATCCCAGAGCCGATCGGCGGAGCCCATCGTGACGGGGTCGAGGTGGTGCGCGCCGCGGGCGATACCATCCTCGCGGCGATTGCCGAGTTCGACGATCTCTCGCCAGAGGACATCCGCAAGGACCGGCGCGAGAAGTTCCTGTCCATGGGCCGCGCCAGCTAGCGGCCAAATCTGCCCCAAAAAGCGACATTTTTTCCGTCCAAACGAGAGTCGGGAAAGCTTATAATGGGAGCCAAAAGGGGGAAACCGAAGGAAAAGCGCGCGCGAGCCGCGCTAACTTCGCTTTAACCTCGCAGATTCGATCTTGACCGAGATGCGCAAGGGGCACTCGCGTATGCTTCGATCCGGGGTGGTCACGGCCGTTCTCGCGGCAAGCGTGGTGATTTTGGTCACCGCGCTGCTGGGCGGCTGCGGGCAGTTCGCGCCCTCCTACATGAAGCCGCTTTCCGCGCAGACGCGAGCGCTTCTCGCCCAGAAGGGCATGACCGAGGACGCGCCCATCCTCATCCGCATCTTCAAGGCCGAGTCCGAACTCGAAGTGTGGAAGGCCAAGGACGACGGACGCTTCCATCTCTTCAAAACCTATCCGATCTGCTCCTATTCCGGCGGGCTAGGGCCCAAGGTGAGCCAGGG
>DATJZL010000053.1:0-6446 GCA_035499115.1 Methyloceanibacter sp.
CAAGGGCCATGACATCGCCATCCTGCGCACCATGGGCGCAACCCGCGCCGCGGTCATGCGCATCTTTTTCATCACCGGCGCATCCATAGGAATTGTCGGCACGCTCGCGGGCTTCGCGCTTGGTGTGCTGGTCTGCATGAACATCGAGCATCTGCGGCGACTGATCGGCTGGATTACCGATACAGACCTGTTTTCTGCCGAGCTCTATTACCTCTCGCAACTGCCGGCCGAAATGGACCCCGGCGAGACAGCCTCGGTCGTGATCATGGCGCTCGTCCTGTCGATCCTCGCCACGCTCTATCCTTCGTGGAGGGCGTCGCGTCTCGATCCGGTCGAAGCCTTGCGCTACGAGTAGGGCTGAAGGTGGATCGCCCGAAATCTCAACCGCAACTCCGCCTCGAGCGCCTCGAGCGTGGCTACACGCAAGGAAACCGCCGCATCGACGTTTTGAAAGCGGCGTCGGCCTCGTTCTTTCCCGGCGAGACGGTCGCTCTGCTCGGGCCGTCCGGCGCCGGCAAGTCCACGCTTCTCCACATCGCGGGCCTGCTCGAACGTCCAGACAAGGGCGCTGTGATCATCAACGGCGTGGAGTGCGGCAAGCTCTCGGACAGTGAGCAGACGCGCATGCGCCGCATGGAGGTGGGCTTCGTCTACCAGTTCCACCACCTGCTGCCCGAGTTCTCGGCGCTCGAGAATGTCGTGCTGCCGCAACTCATCCTTGGACTGACACGTGAAAAGGCTGAGGAGAGGGGGCGCGAGCTTCTGAAATCGCTTGGGCTCGATGAGCGCTGGGATCACCGCCCAGCCGAGCTTTCGGGCGGCGAGCAGCAGCGCGTGGCGATCGCCCGCGCCGTCGCCAACGACCCCAAGGTGCTGCTAGCCGATGAGCCCACCGGTAATCTCGATCCGCCGACCGCCGAACGCGTGTTTGAGCAGCTTCTTTCTCTGGTGCGTCGATCTGGCGTCGCTGCCGTGATCGCAACGCATAATCTCGACCTCGCCGCGCGCATGGACCGTATACTCCGCCTCAGCGACGGCCTCCTCATCGAGGAGGAGGTAGTGGTGGCAAGAATCGTCCGCAGCTGACTTCGTCCGATAATATCGCATATAAATCAAACGCGTAGTCCACCGCGATAAGACTTGACATCGATCAGTTTCACGTGGAACAAAATAAGAACTTAAGCTGAAGCCTGAGGCCGGGTGAAAGCCGGTATCCCGCCCAAAGACTCTAAACTGGATTCCGGCTTGCGCCGGAATGACGGGGATAAGTCGCCTCTGCCCCATCGAACCGGCAGCCCCGATGCGGGAGGCTGGGGGCGCGTGACACGAGTCGAACTGGAGCAGCGAGACATGGCGGATAGAAGCGAGCCCTTCGTGCATCTACGGACGCACTCGGCCTATTCGCTGCTTGAGGGCGCGCTCACCGTTCCGAAGCTCGCCGCGCTCGCCAGCGGAGACGGCGCGCCCGCGCTCGCCCTCACCGACTCCAACAATCTCTTCGGCGCGCTCGAATTCTCCAAAACCCTCGCCGAGGTTGGGATCCAGCCCATCATCGGTCTCACGCTGTCGCTGACCTTTGTCGCCGAGAAGGACACGAATCCCATTGGCGGCGAGCTCAAACGGCCGCGCTCGGACGGTCGCATCGCGCTTCTCGCCAAGGATGATGGCGGCTACGCCAATCTGATGCGCCTCTCGACCAACGCTTATTTCGCTGCGGCCGAGACCGGCGAGGTGGTCACTCACGTCGCCGATCTCGCCGCTCACGCCGAAGGACTGATCGCGCTCACCGGGGGACCTGAGGGCGTCATTGATCTCGCCCTCGCTGAAGAGAACCCCGAGCTCGCCAAAAGCCGGCTCGAAGCTCTGAAAGCGATGTTCGGTGACAGGCTCTATGTCGAGCTGCAACGCCATGGACTGCCACAGGAGCGCAGCGTCGAGCCCGCTCTGCTCGGCCTCGCTTACGATCTCGATCTTCCCATCGTCGCCACCAACGAGCCCTATTTCGAGACGAGGGAGGACTTCGAGGCGCATGACGCTCTGATCTGCATCGCCGAGGGGAGCTATGTCGCCGTCGACGACCGGCGCCGGCTGAGCCCCGAGCATTATTTCAAGACCGGCGACAAGATGCGGGAGCTGTTCGCCGACCTACCCGAGGCGCTCGACAACACCATCGAGATCGCGCGGCGCTGCGCCTACCGCCCGATGGAGCGCGAGCCGATCCTGCCGCCCTTCCTCGCCGACGTGGCGGCGACGAGCGCGCTCGGCGAGACTGAAGCGGCCGAGCTCAGACGCCAATCAGAGGCTGGGCTCAAAGAGCGCATCGCCCAGCATGGGGTGGCCTCGGGGGAGACGGTCGAGGCTTACGAGAAACGCCTAGCGTTCGAGCTCGAAGTCATTACCGGCATGAATTATCAGGGTTATTTCCTAATCGTCGCGGATTTCATCCAATGGGCTAAGGCGCAAGGCATCCCCGTCGGTCCGGGCCGCGGCTCCGGCGCCGGCTCGCTTGTCGCCTATGCGCTCACCATCACCGACCTCGATCCGATCCGCTTCGGCCTCCTGTTCGAGCGCTTCCTCAATCCCGAGCGCGTGTCGATGCCCGATTTCGACATCGATTTCTGCCAGGACCGGCGCGACGAGGTAATCGCCTATGTGCGCGAGCGCTACGGCGCCCACCGCGTGGCGCACATCATCACCTTCGGCAAGCTGCAAGCACGTGCCGTCCTGCGCGACGTCGGCCGCGTGTTGCAGATGCCCTACGGGCAGGTCGACCGGCTATGCAAGCTCGTGCCGATGAACCCGGCCAACCCGATCACCCTCCCGCAGGCGATAGCGGCAGAGCCCAGGCTCCAAGAAGCGCGCGATGCGGAGCCGATCGTGGCCAAGCTCCTCGATATCGGCCAGCGGCTCGAAGGACTTTACCGCCACGCATCGACCCATGCCGCGGGAGTCGTCATCGCCGATCGTCCGTTGATCGAGCTCGTGCCGCTTTATCGTGACCCGCGCGCCCAGCTTCCCGCCACCCAATTCAGCATGAAATGGGCCGAGGCCGCCGGCCTGGTAAAGTTCGACTTCCTCGGCCTCAAGACGCTGACCGTGATCGAGACGGCGCGGAAGCTGATCGCGCGCACCGCCGCGGCAATCGACCCGGCGCAATTTCCTCTCGATGACCCCGCATCCTACGCGCTCCTGCAGCGCGGCGACACGGTCGGCGTATTCCAGCTCGAAGGTCAGGGTATGCGCGACGCGCTCCGCAAGCTGAAGCCGGACCGCTTCGAGGACATCATCGCCATCGTCGCGCTCTATCGTCCGGGCCCGATGGACAACATCGACTCTTATGTGAACCGGAAGCACGGCCGCGAGACGATCGAGAGTCTGCACCCGATCATCGAGCCGATCCTGAAGGAGACCTACGGCGTCATCATCTATCAGGAGCAGGTGATGCAGATCGCCCAGGTGCTGTCGGGCTTCTCGCTCGGCGAGGCTGATCTGCTTCGCCGCGCCATGGGCAAGAAGATCAAGAAGGAGATGGCGGCGCAGAAGACGCGCTTCGTCGAGGGCGCCGTCGGCAACGGCGTCGACCGCGCACGCGCCGAATATATCTTCGAGCTGGTGGCGAAGTTCGCCGGCTACGGCTTCAACAAGTCGCACGCCGCGGCCTATGCGCTGATCGCTTATCAGACAGCCTATCTCAAAGCCAATCACCCGACCGAATTCATCGCCGCGTCGATGACGCTCGACATGGGAAACGCCGACAAGCTGAACGGCTTCGCGCAGGAGGCGCGTCGTCTTGGCTTGCGCATCGAGCCGCCGTCGGTGAACCACTCGGAGGTCGGCTTCGTGCCGAGCGACGGCGCCATCCGCTATTCGCTCGCTGCGGTGAAGAATGTCGGCCGCCACGCCGTCGAGCACCTCTGCGAGGAGCGGGCGGCGAGGGGACCGTTCCGCGACGTGTCGGACTTCGCGCGCCGCATCAATCCGCGCCTTCTTAACAAACGCGCGCTCGAGACGCTGGCCGCTTCCGGTGCCTTCGACGAACTCGGCATCGACCGCGCCACGGCTCTCGCCAATGTCGATCGGCTGATCGCCGCCGGCAACCGCTCGCTCGAGACGACGGCTGAAGGTCAGGAAGATCTCTTCTCCGGCGCCATGCACGTTCCGCCGCCGGTAGAGCTCCGCCCCGCCAAGCCCTTCGTGCCGACCGACAAGCTCTCCCGTGAGTTCGAGGCAATCGGCTTCTTCCTCACCGGCCACCCGCTCGACGATTACAAGGACGTTCTCGATGCGCTCGGCGCCGAGACCTGGGTCGAGTTCGCGGCCAAAGCAAGGGCGCGCCGCGTGGTCGGTACGCTTGCCGGCACGGTGCTGCACGCTCGCGAGCGCAAGGGCAAGACCGGCAATGCTTACGCCTTCGTCGCTTTCTCGGACGCGACCGGCCAGTTCGAGGCTGTGATCTTCTCGGAATTGCTGGCGGCCTCGCGGGCTCTGCTCGAGCCGGGTACCGCGGTTCTACTCGATGTCGAGGCCGAGGCCGATGGCGAGGCGGTCAAAGTGCGCGTGCAGCGCCTCGTCTCCCTCGACAAGGCTGCCGAGGCCCGCCATGCCGGCATGAAGATCTACCTCGACGATACGCGCGCGCTCGCGCCGCTCGCCGAGCAGGTTGGGGGCAGTGGGGGCCAGGGCCAGTTCCGCCTCGTGCTCCGCCTCGATGAGACCCGCGAGGTCGAGTTCGTGCTGCCGCAGGGCATCGACGCCACGCCAAAGCAGCGAAGCGCGCTCAAGCTGGTCGAGGGTGTGGCAGCGATCAGCGCACTCTAGCGGACCTCAACCTTCAACTCCCGCGGGCGCGAGGTCTTGCAAAGGTCGGATACGGCCCCTATAAACCGGCCATCTCACACGCGGGGCCTAGCGTCTCAACGGCATCACAGCCTTTGCGCTCGCTCCGGTGACAGGCCTTCGGGTCGGTCTCTCACCCCGCGGCGGCAGAACCGGAAAAAGGAGCTAGCAGGCCAATGGCACTGCCCAATGTCACTATGCGCCAGCTCTTGGAGGCTGGCGTGCATTTTGGTCATCAGACCCACCGCTGGAACCCGAAGATGGCGCCGTTTATCTACGGCTCCCGCAACAACATCCACATTATCGATCTTACCCAGACGGTGCCGCTCCTGCATCAGGCGCTGCTCACCGTCTCCGACGTCGTGGCCAAAGGCGGCCGCGTCCTCTTCGTCGGCACCAAGCGCCAGGCGTCAGAGGCGGTCGCCGACGCGGCCAAGTCCTGCGCGCAGTATTTCGTCAATCACCGCTGGCTCGGGGGCACCCTGACCAATTGGCGCACCATCTCGAACTCGATCAAGCGGCTCAAATCGCTCGAGGAGCTGCTCGCTGGCGAGACCCATGGCCTCACCAAGAAGGAGCTGCTGCAGCTCACCCGCGAGAAGGACAAGCTCGAGCGCTCGCTCGGCGGCATCAAGGACATGGGCGCAGTGCCGGATCTGATGTTCGTGATTGACACCAACAAGGAGGCAATCGCCATCGCCGAGGCCCGCAAGCTGCATATGCCGGTAGTCGCGGTGGTGGACTCGAACTCCAATCCTGAAGGGATCAGCCACCCCATTCCCGGCAATGACGATGCGGGCCGCGCCATCACGCTTTATTGCGACCTGATCTCGCGGGCGGCGATCGACGGTATTGAGCGCGCGCAGGGCTCGGTCGGCATCGATCTCGGCGCCGCAGCGGAGCCGATCGGCGAGCCTGAGCTTGATGGCGAGGATGCCTCCGAGCGCCCCGCGGCGAGGCCCGATCGCCGCAAGAAATCGGCGCGAAACGAGGCGAGAGGCCCCGGCAACGGCAAAGGACGGCCCGATCGTCGCGGCCCCCGGAAGGGCAGGGCCGAGCAACCCGCTGGAGCGCCGGCGGAAGCTCAAGACGAGTAGCACCACGCCGCGTCGCGAAAGCGAAGCGGCCCTTGATAGAGGAACGGCATGGCCATTACCGCAACCATGGTCAAGGACCTGCGCGACAAGACGGGCGCGGGCATGATGGATTGCAAGGCGGCGCTCGCCGAGACGAGCGGCGATGTGGAAGCGGCCGTCGATTGGCTCAGGGCCAAGGGTCTCGCCAAGGCCGCCAAGAAGGCCGGGCGCGTCGCAGCCGAGGGCCTGATCGGCGTTGCCGCCGACGCGAAGCATGCCGCCCTCGTCGAGGTGAACTCTGAGACCGATTTCGTCGCGCGCAACGAGACGTTCCAGAAGATGGCTAAAGGCATCGCCGAAGCCGCGCTCAGCGCCAAGGGTGATCTCGACAAGCTCGGCAAGGCCAAGTTCCCTGGCGGGAAGGATAGCGTCGCCGACACCATCAAGGAGATGATCGGCACGATCGGCGAGAACATGACGCTCCGTCGCACTGCTTATCTCGACGTGAAAAAGGGTGCGGTGGCGAGCTACATC
>DATJZL010000054.1:0-12142 GCA_035499115.1 Methyloceanibacter sp.
CGCCATCAACTTCATCACCACCATCTTCAACATGCGCGCGCCCGGCATGACGCTGCACAAGATGCCGCTCTTCGTTTGGGCGGTGTTGGTCACTGCCTTCCTGCTGCTCCTGTCTCTGCCGGTTCTCGCGGGCGCCATCACCATGCTCTTGACCGACCGCAATTTCGGCACGGCGTTCTTCGACTCTGCCCACGGCGGCGACCCCTTGCTGTGGCAGCATCTGTTCTGGTTCTTCGGCCATCCCGAAGTCTACATCCTCATCATCCCCGGGTTCGGCATCGTCAGCCAGATCGTCTCGACCTTCTCGCGCAAGCCGATCTTTGGCTATCTCGGCATGGCCTATGCCATGGTCGCCATCGGCGTGGTCGGCTTCGTCGTGTGGGCGCACCACATGTATGCCGCGGGCATCAGCGTCGACACGCAGGCT
This sequence comes from Methyloceanibacter sp., assembly GCA_035499115.1. GTDB lineage: Bacteria > Pseudomonadota > Alphaproteobacteria > Rhizobiales > Methyloligellaceae > Methyloceanibacter. The sequence goes on from DATJZL010000054.1 coordinate 428, forward strand.
TACTTCGTGTTCGCCACCATGGTCATCGCCGTGCCGACCGGCATCAAGATCTTCTCTTGGATCGCCACCATGTGGGGCGGCTCTCTCAGCTTCCGCACTCCGATGCTGTGGGCGCTCGGCTTCATCTTCCTGTTTACCATCGGCGGAGTCACGGGTGTGGTGCTCGCCAATGCCGGCGTTGATCGCTCCTTTCACGACACCTATTACGTCGTGGCGCACTTCCACTACGTGCTGTCGCTCGGAGCGGTGTTCTCGATCTTTGCCGCCTGGTACTATTGGTCGCCAAAGATGACCGGCTACATGTATCCAGAGGGGCTGGCTAAGCTGCACTTCTGGCTGATGTTCATCGGTGCGAACCTCACCTTCTTCCCCATGCACTTTTTGGGACTGGCCGGTATGCCGCGTCGTTATGCGGACTATCCGGACGCGTTCGCCGGATGGAATATGATCGCATCGCTCGGCTCTTACATCGCCTTCGCCGGCACGATTGTGTTCTTCATCGTGGTTATCCTCACCTTCGCTCGCAAGGAGCGCGCCGCCGCAAATCCCTGGGGTGTTGGCGCCACCACGCTGGAATGGACGATACCGTCGCCGCCGCCATTCCATACTTTTGAGACGCTGCCACGGATCCAATGAGGCAAAAACGGCACGTGGAAGCGGGGCGGGGGCTCCTTGCGCCGCTCGCGCACGCCAGATCGCTCGCGGGACCGTCGCGGGCCTTGAGTGAGTAAGTCATGGCCGAGATGACGGTCGAAGCGATTGCCACCGAGCTTGATCTCGCGACAGGAGGCGACGTCGCCGACTTTGTCGTGCTGATGAAGCCGCGCGTGATGTTCCTCGTGGTGTTCACCGCGCTGGTCGGACTGGTGGTGGCGCCTGGTTCAATGCATCCCGTGCTTGCCATCGCCGCGTTGATCTGCATCGCCGCCGGCGCGGGCGCCGCCGGCGCGCTCAACATGTGGTACGACGCCGATATCGATGCCGCCATGGCGCGCACCGCCGCGCGCCCGATTCCGCGCGGTCAGGTGACCCCGTCGGAGGCGCGCTCATTTGGTGCGGTTCTCGCCCTGGGGTCGGTTGTTTGTCTCGGGCTGATGGCGAATTGGCTCGCGGCCGCGCTGCTCGCCTTCACCATCGCCTTCTATATTTTCGTCTACACGATGTGGCTCAAGCGGACCACGCCGCAGAACATCGTCATTGGCGGAGCGGCCGGAGCGTTGCCGCCGATGATCGGCTGGGCCGCCGCGACCGGGACCCTAAGCTTTCCACCCTTCGTCCTCTTCCTCATCATCTTCTTCTGGACGCCGCCGCATTTCTGGGCGCTCGCGCTCCTGAGGACGCGCGACTATGCGCGGGCCGGCGTGCCGATGCTCCCGGTGGTGAGTGGCGAGGATGCGACGCGGCTCCAGATTCTCATCTACAGCCTGATCCTTGCTCCGCTTGGCATGGTCCCCGCCATTATCGGCCTGGGCGGCACGCTCTATGCGGCCGCAGCCTCTATCCTCGGCGCTCTGTTCGTCGTGCTCGCTTATGCCTGCTATCGCGAGCGGGAAGGAGAGAGGGCCGCGCGCGCGGCGAAGGATCTGTTCGCCTATTCGGTGCTTTATCTCTTCCTGCTGTTTGCCGTGCTGCTCGTCGAGCATGCTTTCGGCGTCGGCATGTCGCTTCCACCGCTCTGGACGTCGTGATGCAAGATGCGGAAGAGGAACGCAAACGCCGCCAACGCAAGCGATCTCTCGCAATCGCCTGGATCCTGTTTGGCCTCGTGGTGCTGTTCTTCATCGTCACCATCGTCAGGCTCGGCGGCCATGTGGCCGACCGGCCCATCTGAGAGGCGCTAACACCATGGCCGGCCAGGAGCATGACACGAAGAAGCGGGATGCTGGGCGCAGGCTGACGGCGTTCATCATGGCAGGCGTCGCCGCCGGCATGTTGGGCCTCGCCTTTGCCGCCGTGCCGCTCTATCGCATGTTCTGCCAGGCAACGAGCTATACCGGCGAGCCGCGTCGCGCGGCCAAGGCCCCCGATCAAGTGCTCGACCGCGTCATCCGCGTCCGCTTCGACGCCAATGTCGACAGCTCGCTGCCGTGGAGCTTCACGCCCGATCAGAACTACATCGACGTGAAGATCGGCGAGACGGCGCTCGCCTTCTTCAAGGCGACCAACAACACGGCGACGCCCATCACCGGCCAGGCCGTCTTCAACGTGTCGCCGGAGATTTCGGGGCGCTACTTCACCAAGATCGAATGCTTTTGCTTCAAGCAGCAGACGCTCGCCGCGCATGCGACCGTCGAGATGCCGGTGACCTTCTTCGTCGATCCCAAGATCGTCGACGACGAGGACACCAACACGATTGATGAGATCACCTTGTCTTACACCTTCTACCGAGCCGATAACGGGTCGGGTGTCGCCGCCAGGTCGCCTGGCAGCAGTTCGGGATCGTGATTTGAGGTTTAGCCATTGAGGCGGAGACGCCTCGATACGTTTGGGAGGACTGGGAGAGAACAATGGCCGACGCTCACGCCCACGCCAATCAGCACGACTACCATCTGGTCAATCCAAGCCCGTGGCCCGCTGTGGGCGCCGCGGGTGCCTTCTCGCTCGCGATCGGCGCTTTGCTCTTTTTCGTGTCGAAAAAGGCCGGCACCCCGCACCTTTGGTACATCATCCCGGGTCTCGTCCTCGTCATCTTCACCATGTTCGGCTGGTGGCGTGACGTGATCAGGGAGGCGCACGAGGGCTACGAGACTCCCGTCGTGCAGCTCCATTTGCGCTACGGCATGATCCTGTTCATTGCCTCTGAGGTGATGTTCTTCGTCGCTTGGTTCTGGGCCTATTTCGATGCCGCGCTCTATCCCGACAGCGCCGTTACCTATGTCAAGACCCAGGTGCTTGGAGGGCAATGGCCCCCCATTCCGAGCGCCGACACCGACGTCGCCGGTCTTGGCTGGTTCGCCCACACCTTCAATCCGTGGGGCTTGCCGCTCGTCAACACGCTGATCCTGCTCACCTCCGGCACGACCGTGACCTGGGCGCATCACTCTCTGCTCGAGGGCAACCGGCGCGGGCTCGTCATGGGGCTTCTCTGCACCATCATCCTCGGCGTCCTGTTCACCACCTGTCAGGCCTATGAGTACTCTCATGCAGGCTTCGCCTTCGCCCACCATATCTATGGCTCGACCTTCTTCATGGCCACGGGCTTTCATGGCTTCCACGTCATCGTCGGCACCATCTTCCTGACGGTGATGCTGATCCGGGCGATGCGGGGGGATTTCACCCCGAAGCAGCATTTCGGCTTCGAGGCGGCTGCTTGGTATTGGCACTTCGTCGACGTGGTGTGGCTGTTCCTGTTCACCTGCATTTATGTGTGGGGCGCAGGCAGCAACTATCCCGCCGGCTAGACCACGGATCCGCACCGTTCCGGGGGGCGGTCGTACGGACCGCCCCCTTTTCATTTGAGGCTATGGCGATGGACGATACGAGAGCCGGGCAGGAGTCGAGATCGCTTGGCGCAACGCTGTGGGCCGGGATCACTGGCCACTGTCCCAACTGTGGCCGGGGCAAGCTGTTTGCGGGTTACCTCACGCTCGCGCCGCGCTGCAATGTTTGCGGGCTCGATTACAACTTCGCTCATTCCGGTGACGGCCCTGCCGTCTTCGTCATCCTGGTGACGGGGTTCATCGTGGTCGGCGCGGCGCTGATCGTCGAGGTGCTCTATTCGCCGCCTTATTGGGTGCATGCTCTCGCCTGGGGCTCGCTCTCGATCATCTTGCCGCTCATCCTGCTCCGGTCCTTCAAGGGTGTTCTCATCGCTCTTCAGTTCAAGCACAAGGCCGAAGAGGGCAAGCTCGCCTCCGGCTAGGCGCATCTCATGACGCGCAAGGGTCTCGCCTGGTTCACCCTGTTCACGCTGGCGGCTCTTGCCCTCCTGATCGGCCTCGGCGTGTGGCAGCTGAAGCGGCTCGCCTGGAAGGAAGGGCTGATCGCCGAGATCGAAGCTCGCGCCAAGGGAACACCCATCGCGCTGCAAGAGGCCATCGGCCTGGCGCGGACCGGCAAAGATCCAAGTTATTATCGCGTGCACGTCAAAGGGCGCTTCGATAATGACAAGGAGCGCTACCTCTACGCTCTGTCGACCGAAGGCGAGCCCGGCTGGCACGTCATCGCGCCATTCAGCACCGTCGAGGGCGATTTGGTTCTGATCGACAGGGGCTTCGTGCCGGACCATCTGCGGGAGCCTTCTACCCGCGCCGCCGGACAGTTGGACGGGGACGTCGACGTCACGGGGCTGGTTCGCGTCCCGGAAACCCAGGGCCTGTTCACCCCTGACAATGACCCGAATGCCAATCAATGGTATTGGCGCGATCTCTCCGGTCTGACTTTTTCGATGTTCCCCACGGCAACCGTGGACCCTGCGCCGTTCTTCCTCGAAGCCGAGAAAAGCGACATACCGGGGGGCTGGCCTGAGGGGGGCCAGACCCGTCTCGAACTCCCCAATAACCATCTGCAATACGCCATCACCTGGTTCCTGCTCGCCGGCGCGGTCGTCATCATCTATCTCGTTTACGTTAGAAGCGCTTATCGCCGGCGGATACCCTAACGGCGAATACCGCTTCGGTCTGGTTGCGGGGTCGCTTTGGCAACGCTAGGGTCAGCCCGCAACTGCCCAATTCTTGAGCCTGAGGTCAGAGGTGAGATTTATCAGCACGCGCGGCGAGGCGCCGCCGCTCTCCTTCGAGGGCGCGCTCCTTGCGGCCATGGCGCGCGACGGCGGCCTTTTGATGCCGGAGGCATGGCCGAAGCTCACCAAGGGTGAGATCGCCGCTCTCGCCGGCCTCGACTATGCCGACGCCGCCTGCCGCGTCATGCGTCCATTCCTTGAGGGCGATCCCTGTCTCTCCGACCTAGAGGCGGTGGTGGAAGAGGCCTATGGCAGCTTCCATCACCCGGCTGTTGCGCCCCTCCGTCAGATCGGACCGAACGAATTCCTGCTCGAGCTGTTTCATGGGCCGACGCTCGCTTTCAAGGACCTCGCCATGCAGGTGGTGGCGAGGCTCATGAACCGGGCCCTGTTGCGCAAGGGCGCCCATGCCACGGTGATCGGCGCCACCTCCGGCGACACTGGCGCGGCGGCGATCGAGGCGTTTCGCGGACTTGAGGCGATCGACATCTTCATCCTTCACCCCAAGGGTAGGGTGAGCGACGTGCAGCGCCGGCAGATGACGACGGCAGCTGAGCCGAACGTCCATAACATCGCGCTTGAGGGAACCTTCGACGACTGCCAGGGCCTCGTGAAGGCCCTGTTCGCCGATGCCAAGCTTCGCGACAGCCTCGGCTTGACCGGCGTCAACTCGATCAACTTCGCTCGCATCCTCGCGCAAATCCCCTATTACTTCACCGCCGCGGTAACGCTCGGTGCACCTCACCGCGCCATCGCCTTCTCCGTCCCGACGGGAAATTTCGGTGATATTTTCGCTGGTTACGCGGCGCGAGAGATGGGCTTACCGGTCGCGCGCCTCGTTATCGCCACGAACCTCAACGACAGTCTTGCCCGGGTGCTCGGCTCGGGGGTTTACGAGCCGCACGGCGTGATTGCCACTTCAAGCCCGAGCATGGACATCCAGCTTGCGAGCAATTTCGAGCGCCTTCTGTTCGAGCTTGCCGGCCGCGATGCTGGCCGCGTCAGGTCGCTGATGGACGAGCTGCGCAAGACCGGGGCCTTCCGCCTGAATGACGCCGAGCTTGCCAGCCTGCGCGGTCTGTTCGCCGCCCATTCGGTGGGAGAGCACGAAACGGAGATGACCATTCGCTGGCTGGCGGAGGAGACCGGCGTGATCGCTGATCCACATACCGCAGTCGGCGTCGCCGCATCGCGCGAGGAGAGCGGCCTCGGCGCCACGCCTATGGTGATTCTCTCGACTGCGCACCCGGCCAAGTTCCCCGAGCTCGTCGAGCGCGCAACGGGCCGCATGCCCGAACAGCCCGAGCGCTTGCGGCTCCGGCTCGGCCAGCACGAGCGCTGTGCCGTCCTTGCCAACGACTATGCGGCGGTCGCCGACTTCATCACTAGCTATGCGCGCCTGCAAGGCAGCACGCATAAGTCGCGCGGGCGACGCGCCGGAGTTGGCGCGTGAGCGTCGAGCGCTCACAGCTTGCCAATGGTCTGACCGTGATCAGTCACGCCATGGCCGAGGTCGAGACCGTGTCGCTTGGCATCTGGATCGGCGCCGGCAGCCGGAGCGAGACACGCGGCGAGCATGGCGTCGCGCATTTCCTCGAACATATGGCCTTCAAGGGTACGGCGCGGCGGAGCGCCCGCGACATCGCCGAAGAAATCGAGGCGGTCGGCGGCGAGCTCAACGCAGCGACCGGCGTCGACTCCACCGCCTATTACGCGCGGGTGATGCGCAAGGACTTGCCGCTCGCCCTCGACATCTTGAGCGACATCATCCTCGAACCGCGCTTCGACCGCACCGAGCTCTCGCGCGAGCGCGACGTGATCCTTCAGGAGATCGCGGCCGCCATGGATTCGCCCGAGGACATCGTGTTTGACCTGGTGCAGGAAGCAGCCTTCCCGGACCAGCCGGTGGGACGGCCGGTCCTCGGCACGGCCAAGAGCGTCGCCTGCTTCAAGCGCGCCCATCTCGGCGCCTATCTCTCGACCCATTATCACGCGCCGAACATGGTGCTCGCCGCGGCTGGCGCGGTCGACCATGCTTTGCTGGTCGCCGAGGCCGAGCGGCGTCTTGCGGCGTTCGCTGCGGGGACACCGCCCGAGCCGGAGCGGGCCATCTATGCCGGGGGTACGAGGCGCTCCGACAAGCCCTTTGAGCAGACCCATCTCGTGCTCGCCTTCGAGGCGCCGCCCTATCGCCATGCCGATTATTTCACGGCTCAGATTTGCGCCGGAGCGCTCGGCGGCGGCATGTCCTCGCGCCTGTTCCAGGAGGTGCGCGAGCGGCGCGGGCTTTGCTATGCGATCTACGCCTTCGCCAGCGGCCTCATCGATAGCGGCATGTTCGCGGTCCACGCCGCTGGCGGTCCGGACCGGGCGCATGAGCTGATCGCCGTCATCCGCGAGGAGCTGCTCAAGGCTGCGGAGCAGGGCTTTCGCGAAGAGGAGATCGCCCGCGTCAAGGCTCAGCTCAAGATGGGGCTGCTGGCAGGGCTCGAAAGCTCGAGCGCGCGCGCCGAGCAGCTTGCCCGTCAGGTGCTGATCCATGGACGGCCGCTCACCACAACCGAGCTGATCGAAAAGGTGGAGCAAGTCGAGGCCTCTGACCTGCAAGCCTTGGTTGCTGCGCTTCTTGGCTCCCCGGTCAGCCTTGCCACGGTTGGGCCCATTCTTCATGTTGCAAGATTCGATAGGGTGGCGGAAAAATTCACAATTCCGTCGAGCCGGGCCGCTTGAAGGGGGTCTTCAAACTATGGCTTTGTTGCGAACAGCGTCAGCGAGCGACCTCGGTCCGGTGCTTGAGTCCGACCGGGTTGTATTGCGCACGCCGCAGATGTCGGATTATCCCGCCTGGGTCGAGCTTAGGGCCGCGAGCCGCGAATTCCTCACCCCCTGGGAGCCGCTCTGGTCGAACGATGAGCTGTCGCGCGCCTCGTTCCGCCGCCGCGTCCGCCACTACCTCCGCGATCTCCGCGAGGATGTGGGCTATGCGCTGTTTATCTTCTCGGCTACGAGCGGGGCGCTCGTCGGGGGACTTACCCTGTGCAATGTGCGTCGCGGGGTCACTCAGTCCTGCACGCTCGGCTATTGGATCGGCGCCAAATATGCGCGCCAGGGCTATATGACGGCCGCCGTTCGCGCCGTCGTCCCCTTCGTGTTCGACTCCCTTGAGCTGCACCGGCTCGAAGCGGCGTGCCTTCCGACCAATGCGGCCTCGATCAAGCTGTTAGAGAAGACCGGTTTCAAGCGCGAGGGTCTCGCGCGCCGCTATCTTAGGATCAATGGCGTCTGGCAAGACCATCTGCTTTACGCTCTGCTCGACGGCGACCCGCGCCGCTAGTGCCGCCGGGAAGAGCCGAGCAAGACGGGAGGGTTGGTGAGTTGAGCGGCTTGAGCGCAGGGCAAGCAGCCGGCTGGCGTCCTTGCCGGGGCGGCCGAGGTGGCGCGCGCCTGCGCGCCGCTCTTGTTGCCCTGATGCTCCTGCCGTCGGGTTTGGCCCGCGCCGTCGAGGCAATCTCCGTAACGCCCGACCAAGACAAGATCGACGTCACCGTCAAGGGGGAGCTTTACGAGGGCCGCGGCGACAAGCTCCAGCTCGAGACCGCTCCGGGCCCCGACGGCTATATCGGCCGCATGGCGGTGCAGGCGGCGACGCCGGGCACCAATCCTGGCTGGCTCGTTTTCGCGCTGTCGAACCCGACCTCCGAGCCGATCGTGCGCTGGCTGGTCGCGCCGCGTTACACGCTTGCCAATTCGCGCGTGTTCTGGCCCGAGCTCGACGCGCCCCGCATTGCCGCGGTGACGCCATCGCTCGGCTTTCGTCCCGAGCCGCTCAAGAGCGATCGCGCTGACATGTTCCGTCTGAACCTCGAGCCGGGCCAGACCGTCACCTTCGCCGCCGAGCTGAGCTCGGCCCAAGTTCCCCGGGTCAACCTCTGGGACCCTAACGCCTACCAGTCGAAACAGCAGGACCGCATGTTGTTCAACGGCGTGCTGCTCGGCATCACCGGGCTGCTGGCGATCTTCTTGACCGCGATCTTCGCCGCCAATCACCGGGCGATCTTCCCCGCCACCGCGCTCGTCGCGTGGGCCGCTCTGGTCTATTTCTGTGTCGATTTCGGCTTTTGGAACAAGCTCTTTCCGGTAGGGCCCGACCGCATAGCGCTTTACCGCGCGGCGGCCGAGGCGGGGCTGGCGGCGAGCCTCGTCCTCTTCCTCTACACCTTCCTCCGCATCGGGCTGTGGCATGGCTGGATCAAGACCCTGTTCTGGTGCTGGATCGCCGCTCAATTCGGTCTAATCGTCGTTGCCGTCGTCGATCCGCCCTTGGCATCGGGGTTGGCGCGCGCCTCGACCGTGGCGATCGCCGGCATCGGCACCGGGCTGATCGCCTTTCTCGCCTTGCGCGGCCAGGACCGCGCGCTCTCGCTCATCCCGAGCTGGCTCTTGCTGATCGTATGGCTGTTCGGCGCCGCCATGATCGTGCTCGGCAAGCTGTCCGGCGACATTGTCATCTCGGGGCTGGTTGCCGGCCTCGTGCTCATTCTCGTCTTGCTCGGTTTCACCGTGACGCAATTCGCCTTCCGCTCGGCCGGAGGGCCGCTCCAGCTCGGCCCGCCGAGTCTCGTGCAGATGAAGTCGCTCGCCGTTGATGGCTCCGGCGCCCACATCTTCCAGTGGAGCGCCGGCAAGGACCAGATCACGGTGGCCGAGGAGGTGGAGAAGGAGCTCGGGCTCGACCCGGGTGCCCTCAACGTGCCGGTCGAGGAGTTCCTCAACCATATGCATGCCTCGGACCGCGAGCGCTTCCGCCTGATGTTGTGGTCGCTACAGGAGAAGCAGGGTGGCGACCTTATGCTTGATTTTCGTCTGCGCCGTCACGATGGCACCTATCTCTGGTACGACCTGAAAGCGCATGCCGTGCCGAGCGAGAATACGCGGCTCCTTCGCTGCGTCGGGCTGCTGCGCGACGTGACGAGCCTTAAGCGCTCGCATGAGCGGTTGTTGCATGACGCCGTGCATGACAGCCTGACCGGGCTTCCCAACCGCGAGCTGTTCATGGACCGCGTGGCGGGCGCGATCACCCGCGCGCGCGAGGGCCAGGCCAATCGCCCGACCGTGATCTTCATCGACATCGACCGCTTCAAGAACGTCAACAAGAGCTTCGGTCTCGTCATCGGCGATTCCATGCTGCTCACGCTCGGCCGGAGATTGGCCCGCCACCTGAATCCGCAAGACACCCTTGCACGGCTCGGCGGCGACCAGTTCGCCATCCTCCTCATCTCCGGCAGCGATCCGCATCAAGTCGCCACGCTTGCCGAGCGCGTGCGCCGCGCGCTCAGGACGCCGATGAAGATCAGCTCCAAGGAAATTATCCTGACCGCCTCGATCGGCATCGTCGTGCATGACGGCACGCAAGCGACGGCGCAGGATCTGGTGCGTGAGGGCGAGATCGCGATGTTGCGCGCCAAGCGTTCGGGCGCCGACCGCATCGAGATTTTCAATCCCTCGATGCGCGGCGAGGACGAGAGCAAGCTCCCGCTCGAAAGCGATCTCAGAAAAGCGATCGAGCGCCAGCAGATCTTGGTGCTCTACCAGCCGATCACGCGGCTTGCCTCGAACCAGCTGGCCGGCTTCGAGGCGCTGCTTCGCTGGGACCATCCGACACGCGGGCGTCTCGGCGCCGAGGACTTCATCCCGCTCGCCGAGGAATCGGGCCTGATCGTCGAGCTCGGCAGCTACGTGCTTGGCCAGGCGCTCGAGGAGGCGGTGCGCTGGCACAAGGTTCTGCCGCGCGACCGCGACCCGCTCTTCGTCAGCGTCAACGTGTCGAGCCGCCAGCTCTTCCGCCAGGACATGGTGCAGGAGATCAGGCTGATGCTGGCGCGCGAGGCCGTGCCCAAGGGCACGCTCAAGCTCGAGATCACCGAGTCGCTGGTGATGGAAAATCCCGAGCGCGCCGTTGAGATCCTCACCTGGCTCAAGACCTTCGGCGCGAGCCTCGCGCTCGACGATTTCGGCACCGGCTATTCCTCGCTGAGCTATCTGCACCGCTTCCCCTGCGACACGATCAAGGTCGACCGCTCGCTGGTGCGCGACAGCGGGCTCAACGGCTCGACCCCGCTCATTCTCCGCTCGGTGATCGCTCTCGCCCACGAGCTCGGCAAGGAGGTGGTTGCCGAGGGCGTCGAGACAGCCGCGGACGCGAGCTATCTCCGCTCGATCGGCTGCGAATACGGCCAGGGCTTTTATTACGGCGAGCCAATGGCGGCCAAGGACGTGGCCGATCTTCTCGCCGCTCTCGCCAGCCACCGCCGGCGCAAGGAGCGCGAGAGAGCGCGCGCCCCACAGGCGCCTAAGGGAATCGACGTGCAGCCCCCGGCCACGGCACAGCTCCAGGCGTTGCCGGTGCCGCGTCCGACGTCCTAAGCGTGACCTGAATCGTTGACGAGGCGGATCGGGTCTATGCCGATCTTGCCGAGCGCGCGGTGGTATTTGCGGTCCACCTCGGGATCGAAGATCAGCTCGGGGTCGGCCGGGCAGTTGAGCCAGCCATTGGCGTGGATCTCGCTTTCGAGCTGGCCTGGTGCCCAGCCCGCATAGCCGAGCGCGAGCAGCGCCTTGTCCGGACCAGTGCCCTTGGCGATGTCGCGCAGAATGTCGATGGTCGCCGTGAGACACACGCTCTCGTCGATCGGCAGCGTGCTCTCGGCCTTGAAATAGTCGGCGCTGTGCAGCACGAAGCCACGCCCCGTCTCGACCGGTCCGCCGAGATGCACCGCCATGCCGGTAAGCCCGTCGGGAAGCCTGATGCGCTCCTGCGGCGGTACGATGTTGAGCTGCTCGAGGAGCTCGGTGAAATTGATGTTGGGCGCGCGCTGGTTGATGATGATGCCCATGGCGCCGTCGGCTGAGTGGGCGCACATATAGATCACGGAGCGGGCGAAGCGCGGGTCTCCCATCGCCGGCATGGCGATCAGCAACTGACCGTCGAGGTAACCTTCGCGCTGCGGCTTTTGGGCGCTACGAGCTGGCATCGG
>DATJZL010000055.1:0-3148 GCA_035499115.1 Methyloceanibacter sp.
GCCATCAATCGGCTGCTCAACTTCGAGGGTGGGCAGGTCGGCGGCTACGCTACCTATCTAAGAGGCGGTCTGTTCGTCGACACCCTGGTCAATGTGCATCTCATGCAGGTCGACACCAGGACCTTGGGCTTCCCCAACTCCATGAACGCGACCACGGTCGGTGTCGGGACCGACTCTGGCTACCGCTTCGGCTCGTTCCATGGCGGAGCCTTCATCGAGCCGCTGGCGACGATCTCGGCCACCTGGGCCGATATCGACGGCTTCACCCTCGGCGGCAACAGAGTCAGCTTCAACGACGATGCCGCCGTCCAAGGCCGGCTGGGCCTGAGGGTTGGCACCTCAACGCAACTCTGGCCCGGCATCACCGCCGAGCCTTTCGTCATCGGCAGTTTGTGGGGCAATCTGTCCAACGACAATCAGGCGACGCTGGTCTCGACCGGCACCACCTTCCATCTCGAGGACAAACTTCAAGATGTGTGGGGCGAGGTCTCCGGCGGCGTGAACTTCTTCAACCCCACCGCCAACACCTCCGTGTTCGCCAAGCTCGACGTCACCTTCGGCGACAATATCGACGGCATAGGCGGCAAGGCCGGCATGCGCGTCAGCTGGTAGCCCTTTAGCGGACGGGGTTGCGATCGGGCAGCGGAATGTCGGCCGGGTCGGCGCCCCCCGCCGTAGCGGTCTTGTCGGTCTTTGGCGCGGTCAACGCCTTGAGCTGCTCGGGCGTCAGCGTCGGCAGAGGCGGTCCGGCATCCTTGGCCGCCATCGCCGCGAGCGCCGCCGGCGTCGGCTCGGAGTCCGCGGTCGGCGGGGTGAAGCCACCTGCCGTCAGCACCGTGCCGCATTCCTTGGGCAGTTGCGCCATGGTCAGCGGCGGCTTACCGGTCCACGGCTTAGTTCCCGGCGGAACCGGCTTCGCCGATTCGATCGCGGCCTTTTTCAGCATGGCGTACCAGTTGGCAAGCTCCTGGCCGCACCCGTCGTCGCCCGATACGTCCTTCTGGTCCTCGCAGCCATCCATTCCCGGCGGGCATCTCAGCCGTACATGGAAGTGATAGTGATGGTTCCACCACGGCCGCACCTTGCCGAGCCACGCGGTGTCCTTGCCGATGTCTTTTGCGTGCTCGCACAGCGCTTTCTTGATCGCCGGATGCACGAAGATGCGCGCCACTTGCGGATAGGACGCGGCGCGCCTGATGAGCTTCATCTGCATGGTGGTGAAAATGGCCGGATCGACGGTGAACGGGTCCTTCAGCATCGACACCGCGGTCATGTCCTCGCGCTCCTGCGGGGTGAGGATGCGGTCGGGCATGGGCGTGAGCCAGATATCGGCGTCAAGCCCCACCTGATGGCTGGTATGGCCGGTCAACATCGGTCCGCCGCGGGGCTGCGACATGTCGCCGACAAGCAGCCCCGGCCAGCCGTCGAGCGCGCGCGCGTCGCTGGCGAAGCGCTCGAGAAAATCGAGGAGCTGCGGCGTGCCCCAATTGCGGTTACGCGAAAGCCGCATGACCTGCCAGTCGGGGCCGTTGATGGGGAGCGAGACACCGCCGGCAAGACAGCCTTTGGCGTAGGAGCCGATCGAACGCGAGGCGAGGGGGGCTGGAGCGGTCACCGCGCCGAACAGCTCGCGCGCCGGGGGCTGCTTGGGCTGGGCGTTCTTAGGTGCCGGCTTCGCGGCGGGCTTCTCTGGAGCAGGCGTCGTTGCAGCCGTCTTGGGGGGACCGCTCGTCACCTGCTCGGCGGCGACCGCCCCGCAACACAGCATCAGAACGAGGCTCAAGATCAGCCTTCGCATCAGCCCTCGACCCGTTTCCCCCGAGGCCCCAAGGCCACGACCCTAGCACAAATGATGGCGGCAATTTGAGCGTATGCGCGTTTCCGTAAGCACGATGGCCGAACGCGCAAATCCCCGCACCGTTCAGAAATCGCACCAACGTTCATAGGAGGTTCAGGCGGAGGCTCCTACACTCGAACGGCGTCTTGATTCGCAAGCTGCGCGGGGCGACAACTCAAGGAGGGCACGCTTAGAGCTCGCGCTCCGCGGGGTAGGGATCCATGCGACGATCTATGCCGCTGCTGGCCGCGCTGCTCTGTCTCGTCCTCGCCGCGCCAAGCCTTGCCGAGGCGGGCATCGTCGCCAGGATCAACATCTCAAGCCAACGCATGGATGTCTTTGTCGACGGCATACCGCGCTATGCGTGGCGGGTGTCGACCGCACGGCCCGGCTACCGCACGCCGGTCGGCACGTTCAGGCCGACCGCCATCTTCCGCTATCATGCCTCGACGATTTATAGCGGCTCGCCGATGCCTTACTCGATCTTCTTCCTCCGCGGTTACGCCATTCACGGCTCCTACGAGACCAAATATCTCGGTCGCCCCGCATCGCATGGCTGCGTCAGGCTGCATCCGGCCAACGCCGCCGTGCTCTATTCGCTGGTGAAGCAATACGGCACCGGCAACACGCTCATCCAGATCAGCTACTAGAGGGAGGGGGACATGAGTCTTTTGAAATGGGCCTTGATCTGCCTGTTGATCTCCCTCATCGCGGGCGCCCTCGGCTACACCGGCGTGGCGCGGGGAGCCGCTCAGATCTCCAAGATCCTGTTCTTCCTCTTCCTCGTCATCTTCGTCGTGATCATCATTCTCGCCATCGCCGCCAACAAGCTCGTGTTCTGAGCTAAGGCGTGTACTCATAAAAGGCATCAGTTGGACCGTTGCGGGAGATGTCTGCCTTTTGCCCCGCTAGCGGACTTGAGGCGAGTGAGTCCGCAAGGTGCCACAAGCGGAATTGCTCCTAAGCCGACCTCTGAAACCGTCCACGTCACCGTAGTGAAACATTAAATCGGTTAGGATTATCGCGCTGGCTGAGCCAGTACACCTTCACGAGATGCCCCGGCGATCCTTACTCGCTGGGGCTTCTTCTCGCCCCTTTCCGAAGAGCCGATTTTTGAAGGTCCCCCGAAGATGGTTGAGCCGTTCCAAAACGCAGGTGACGACTTCCAGAAGATGGGCAGGGACAATTACGACGCGATGCTTCGCTCCTACGGGGAGTTAGGCAGAGGCTTCCAGGCCGTAGGCGCTCGGATGACCGAGTATTCGAAGCAGGCTTTTGAGGATGCCACCCGCACCTTCGAGAAGCTCGCCG
>DATJZL010000056.1:0-15210 GCA_035499115.1 Methyloceanibacter sp.
GAGGCCGACGCCGAGCACGATCGAGCTCGGCCGCCAGAGTTGTACCCCTGCCGCGATCACCGCCGTCCATCCGAAGCAATCCTGAATGAACATCACGATCACTGCGAGCCTGAGCTTGCAGGTGAGACTGTCCTCGCCCGCCTCGCAAGCCAAGCCGATCGGCGTGTTCTGGATAATTCCGTAACGGAGAAAGAGGGCGAGACCGAGCGCCGCGAGACCGAGGACGGCGAGAATAACCACCGCCCGGCGCGACGGCATGAACAGCTTCGGTGACGCTTCGCGGAGCTCGGGCTCTGTCATCATGGTGACGCGCCTCTTAATCGAAACGCGTCTCCACGTCACCTCCCCGCCGCTTCTAAGACGGAAGGCCCGTGGTCTTTCGCTTCCGTCCGAAGTAGCGGAAAGACCCTTTGAGGCGCCGAGCAAAAGCGAGAAAATGCGGAGGGAGGAACGCTTTGGAGGCAACACACGGGGGGAATTCATGCAGCGCACAGTTCTTGCTCTTTGCGCCGGTCTGCTCATAGCGCAGCCCGCGGCCGCCAATTTTCTCACTTATGCCGAATGGGTGAGAATGAAGCCGGATATGCGGGCGATCTACGTTGCTGGCGCTTACGATGCTCTCATTACCTTTGCGATGAGCGATGAGCAGCGCGCCGTTAACGCCCATTACAGCAACTGTATCACAAGGAGTAAAATGACTGTCGCCCAGCTTGCCGAGAGCGTCAGGCAATACGCCAAGGGCAAGCCCAACCTTCAGGACTACGTAGAAACACCGCTCATCAATTATCTCTATGCGTTCTGTGGCGCCCCGCCGCGTGGGAACTAGTGAACGTGAAGCCGCTCGAGGAATTTCCTGCTCGCCGATCGGGAGCCCGAGAATCTGGGCGACGACCTAACCAAGCTCGTGCAGGTCACCCGCCGCGTCCTCAGCGAAATCACCGACTAGTCAGCGCCTAACGTTCGGGCTTGGCATCGCGCGCTCCGCCCTCTAAGAGCGACGGCGAAAGGACCATCTTGCCCCAATGGACCAGCCGGCCCGCCTGCCCAAACTTCTGAAAGACTATGCGCCCCCTCCCTATCTGATCGAGGAGGTCGAGCTCGACGTGCGCCTGGCGCCCCGCGCGGCCCGCGTCGCCTCCAAGCTCCGGCTGCGCCCGAACCCGAAAGTGGCGACCGGCCGCAAGCCGCTTCAGCTCCACGGCGAAGGCCTTGTGCTTGAAAGCGTGGCACTCGACGGCGAGATGCTGGCGCCCTCCAACTATGAGCTCAAAGAGAGCTCGCTCACCATACCGCGCGTTCCGGCGCATCCCTTCACGCTCGAGTTGGTCACCTTCTGCGATCCCGAAGCCAATACCGCGCTCTCCGGTCTTTATCTGTCCCGCGGCACCTATTGCACCCAATGCGAGCCGGAAGGCTTCCGCCGCATCACCTTCTTCCTCGACCGCCCCGACGTGCTCGCGGTCTACACCGTTCGCATCGAGGCCGAGCGCGCGGCCGCACCTGTCCTCTTGTCGAATGGAAATCCGGTGGCACAAGGAGACATCCCAGGCACGGAACGGCATTTCGCCATTTGGCACGACCCCTTCCCCAAACCCTCCTACCTGTTCGCGCTCGTCGGCGGCAATCTCGCATGCGTGCCCGACACCTTCGTCACCGCCTCGGGACGCAAGGTCGACCTCGCCATCTACGTCGAGCCCGGCAAGGAGGACCGCTGCTCCTGGGCCATGGAGTCGCTCAAGCGTGCCATGCGCTGGGACGAGGAGCGCTTCGGCCGCGAATACGATCTCGACGTCTTCAACATCGTCGCCGTCAGCGACTTCAACATGGGCGCGATGGAGAACAAGGGACTCAATATCTTCAACGACAAGCTCGTGCTCGCCCGCCCCGACACCGCAAGCGACGCCGACTACGCCTCGATCGAAGGCGTCATCGCGCACGAATATTTCCACAATTGGAGCGGAGACCGCGTCACTTGCCGCGACTGGTTCCAGCTTTGTCTCAAGGAGGGCCTGACTGTCTTCCGCGACCAGGAATTCACCGGCGACACGCGCTCTGGGCCGGTCGAGCGCATCGCCGCCGTGCGCATGCTGAAGACGCATCAATTCCCCGAGGACGCGGGGCCGCTGGCCCACCCCGTGCGCCCCGCCTCCTATATCGAGATCAACAACTTCTATACCGCGACCGTCTACGAGAAGGGTGCCGAGGTCTGTCGCATGTTGCAGACGCTGCTCGGCCGCGACGGCTTCCGCAAGGGCCTCGACCTCTATTTCGAGCGCCATGACGGCGAGGCGGTGACGGTCGAAGACTTCGTCGAGGCGATGGCCGACGTCTCCGGCCGCGACCTTTCTCAATTCATGCTCTGGTACACGCAAAGTGGGACGCCCGAGCTTGCTTGCTCGCTCGACTACGATCCCCACGCCAAGACCGCGCGTCTCGCCGTGAGCCAGGTCGTTCCGCCGACTCCGGGCCAGACCAGAAAGGAGCCGATGCTGATCCCCCTGAAGATGGGCCTGATCGGCGCCAATGGCGATGAGCTTCCGCTCAGGCTCGCCGGCGACGGCGCCGCGAGCGACGGGCTGCTCGAGGTCACGAGCCGCGAGCAGGTCTTCGAGTTCCGCGACATCCCCTCTCCCCCGACCCCTTCGCTGCTCCGCGGCTTCTCGGCGCCGGTCCGCCTCACCATCAGCCTCGATCCCGAGCAGATCGAATTCCTGATGATGCACGACCAGGATGCTTTCAATCGCTGGCAGGCGGCGCAGACCTACGCGACCAATCTCCTGACCGCCGCGTCGCGCGAGGGCGGCGACGCACGTGTCACCGGCAAGGAGGCTCTACGCCTCGCCAAGGCGCTCGGCCAAACGGCCAGCGATGTCTCGCTTGCCGCAGCCTTCCGCGCCGAGTTCCTCAAACTTCCGAGCGAGTCCGATATCGCGCGCGAGCTTGGCCGCGACGTCGATACCGATGCCGTACGCATGGCGCGCGAAACGTTGCGGCAAACGATCGCCCGCGAGGTCGGTGCCGGCCTCGCCGAGCTCTATGACGCGATCACGCCCACTGGCCCCTATTCGCCCGACCCCGCGAGCACGGGCGTGCGGGCGCTTCGCGGCGCCGCGCTCGATCTCCTCGTCGCGACCGGTAAGCCGTCGGAGATCGCGCGTGCCGAGCGCCATTATCGGGCCGCGACGAACATGACCGACTCGATTTCGGCGCTCGCCATCCTGTCTTATCTCGACACGCCGGCACGCGATGAGGCGCTCGCGCATTTTTATGCGCGCTGGCAGAACGAAGCCCTCGTGCTCGACAAATGGTTCGCGGTGCAGGCGCGCGCCGCGCAGCCCGATTCGGTCGAGACCGTACGCAGGCTCCTCTCCCATCCGAAATTTTCTCTGAAGAATCCAAACCGCGTTCGCGCGCTGATCGGCAGCTTCGTCCACGGCAACCCGACCGGCTTCAACCGCGCCGACGGGGCGGGCTTCCAACTTCTCGCCGACCAGGCTCTCGAGATTGACCGCTTCAACCCCCACGTCGCCGCGCGTCTGCTCGGTGCCTTCGAAAGCTGGCGCATCCTCGAGCCTGTCCGCCAGGGGCGCGCCAGGGCGGTTCTGGAGGATCTCGCCCGGCGGAAACTCTCGACCGACAGCTACGAGATCGTCACCAAGACCCTCGGGGCGTCCTAGAATCGTTTTCCCGTCAACAGGTCATTAACCGCTTTTCCACAGTTTTCCCCTAGACAGACAGAGTCGTCATCGATTCCAATGGTCGAAGGCGATTCGGAGATGCGGCAACACTCCGGCGCGAGGCTGGGGATCGTTGAAGGGGGACCGAATGTCGCGGGCGCGTTCCGCGCGTGGGGGAGTTTTCGCTGTCGCGGGGCCTGACTGGCAGGCGCTTCGCGCAACTATCGGCCGGCATCTCCCCACTACCGAGCTGCTGCGCCGCCTGGTTCCCGTTCTCCTCCTCGCTTTCGCTTTTATTGCCTGTGCCGGCTTCACCTTCCAGCTCGTTCAGGGTAAGCGGGGGGCACTCGAGGCGGCCCGGTCCGAGCTCGCTCTGCTCGCCGACAACGCCGCGCTCAATCTGAAAGACCAGACGTTGAGCTCGGGCGAAGGCTGGCAGGCCGCGCTCGCCGACAGCCTCGCCAAGGGCGCGACCAAAGACGGGCGTTCCGTCCTGCTCGCCGACGCGGAAGGCAATATCCAGGCGCATGCCCCGCTCGGGAGCTTCCACGCCGGAAACCTACTCACCATTCTTGGCCCGCAGCAGCCGCTCACCACATTCGGCGCCGAGGCCGGCGTGCTGCGCTTGACCCTCACCGACGGCACCGACGCCATCGTCACCGTGCGCAACATCGCCAAGAGCGACGCGCAATTGGCCTTTTTCCAGCCCGTTGACGAGGCGCTCCTCGACTGGCGGCGCGACGCGAGGCTCGAGATCACTCTCCTCATCTGCACGGGACTGCTGCTCACCCTGCTCGCCGGCGGCCTCTGGTATCTCGCCCCTGCCACGACTGCCACAAGCTCCGCTGGCCTCGCCAAAGAGCTGACCGAGGCACTGCCCGGCTGCGGCGTCTGGCGCCTGAACCTCGCACGTGGCCATATCCACTGGTCGGCGCCCATGTATCGGTTGCTCGGGCTCGAGCCCCTCGACAGGGCCATGCCGTTCCGCGTGATCTCCCAGGCGCTGCATCCCGACGACGATTTGCGAGGCGAGCTCGACCGGCACCTCCGTGAAGGAATTAGCGCCTTCGACCAGAGCTTCCGCCTCCGCCACGCCGAGGGGCATTGGGTCACTTTCCGGCTGCGCGGCCATATCACGCGAAGCGCGGACAGCCGCGAGCCCTGCCTGACCGGCATCGCCGTAATCTCCGATCATGGGGCGGCGCACGCCTCGCCCGACGCCAATGCGCGGCTGCGCGATGCGGTCGAGACGATCTCCGAAGCTTTCGTGCTGTGGGACCGCGAGAACAAGCTCGTGATGTGCAACAGCAAGTACCAGCAGTTCCACGGTTTGCCCGACGACATGGTTCACGCCGGCAGCCCTTATGAAGAGGTCATCGCCTCGGCGTCGGAGCCGATCGTGTCGAGGCGGATTGCCGTTGCCGGCACCGATGACGGCGATAGCCGCACTTACGAGGCGCAGCTCGATGACGGCCGCTGGCTGCATATCAACGAGCGCCGCACTAAGGACGGCGGCTATGTCAGCGTCGGCACCGACATCACCGTGCTGAAGGAGAGTCAGCAGCGCTTGGCCGAGAGCGAGCAGCAGCTGAGATCGAGCGTGTCGGAGCTCAGGCTCTCCCGCCGTGAGCTCGAGCAGCAGAAGCAGCAGCTTGTCGATCTCGCGGAGAAATATGCGCTCGAGAAGAATCGCGCCGAAGCCGCCAACCGGGCGAAGTCCGAGTTCCTCGCCAATATCAGCCACGAGCTGCGCACGCCGCTCAACGCCGTGATCGGCTTTTCCGAAGTGATGCAGCAAGGGCTGTTCGGCCCGCTCGGCCACGCCAAATATCAGGAATATGCCCGCGACATTTATGCGAGCGGCGCCTATCTGCTGGAGGTGATCAACGACATTCTCGACATGTCCAAGATCGAGGCCGGGCGCCTTTCCCTCGATCTCGGCACGGTCGACGTCGCCGACATCGTCGCCGACAGCATGAAGGTGGTGAGCCAGGCGGCCGCCGAGCGCAATATCACGCTCTCGCGCCACGGTCCGCATCATCTCAGCCTGGAGGCCGATCGCCGCGCCCTGAAACAGGTCTTCCTCAATCTCCTCTCCAACGCCGTGAAATTCACCCGTGACGGCGGCAGCGTCGAGGTGCATCTGTCGCGGGCGCGCGGCGCCGTGAAAATCGCCATCAAGGATACCGGCATCGGCATCCCCGAGGCCGACATCGCCAAGCTCGGCCGGCCCTTCGAGCAGGTCGAGAACCAGTTTTCCAAGAGCCATCAGGGCAGCGGACTCGGACTTGCCATCAGCCGCGCACTCGTCGAGCTGCACGGCGGCTCGTTGCGCATCACGAGCCGCGAAGGCCAGGGCACGACGGTGACGTTGATGCTGCCGCTCCGCCCGGTGCTCGCCGACGAAGAGCAAAAGCTCTCGGCCTGAGCCTATCGGCTCCTTCCGAAGGCTTATCTCACGATGCGGTCGAAGGCCTCGCGCACATCGCCGAGCGTGTCCCGCAAACTCGCCTCGAGGCTCGCGAAGTCGGGCATCTCGGCGGCGCGCGCGAGCAGATCCTTCAGCGCGCGCGGGGCCTCGTCGGCCACGAAGGGCTTGTCGAGACAAAGCCTGAGCACTTGGGTCAGCGTGTGATACAGCCGGGCCGCCGGGACCAGAATCTCGGCGTCGCTGGGCGAAAGCACGCCGGCCGCCGACAGCTTGGAGAGCGCAAGCTCGGTATTCTGATCGAGAACGCTCGCGTGCTCGGCGGCGTTCACGATCTGCAGGAATTGGGCGATGAACTCGAGGTCGATCAACCCGCCCCTCACCCGCTTCAGGTCCCAAGACTCCCCGCTGCCCTTCTCTGCCGCGATCTTGTCCCGCATGGCCCTGACATCCGCCGCGACCGCGGCGCGGTCGCGCGGTCGCGCCAGAACCTCCCTGATCGTGGCGTTGATCTGACGGCGAAGCGTGGCGGGGCCGGTGACGACGCTAGCCCGCGTCAGCGCCAGATGCTCCCAGGTCCAGGCCGAGCCCTTCTGATAGGCGATGAAGCTCGACAGCCTGGTCGCGACCGGCCCCTGGCTGCCTGAAGGGCGAAGGCGCATGTCGACTTGGTAGAGCGAGCCTTCGGCCGTCTCGGCCGAGAGGGCAGCGATGAGGCGCTGGGTAAAACGCGTGTAATATTGCTGACCGGGCAGAGGCTTTGGCCCGTCAGAATGGGCATCGTCGCCCTCATAGTCGTAGACGAGGATGAGGTCGAGGTCCGACCCCGCCGTCATCTCCCGTCCCCCGAGCTTCCCCATGGCGATGATCGCCGCCTCGCCGCCGGGAAGACGTCCGTGCTGGCTGACGAGCTCGGCCTCGACGCGTGACGCGGTCGCCTCGATCAGCGTCTCGGCGAGACTGGTGTAGGCCGCTCCCGACTGTCGCGCCGACAAAGTACCGGAGATCACCCGCACCCCGATGAGGAAGCCCTGCTCGCGGCCGACGATGCGCGCCCGGTCAAGCGCTTCTTGATAATCGCTCGCCTGGAAAATGGCACTCCCGACCAGCTCCCACAGCTTGGCCGGCGTCGGCACGGCGCCAAAAAAACCGGGATCGAGCACTGCATCGAGCAGGCGGGGACGCCGCCCGATGATGCGCGCGAGCCTTGGCGCGGTGCCCATGATGTCGGCGATTAGGCGCAACAGACTCGGATTGGCGGCGAGCAGGGAGAAAAGCTGAACCCCCGCCGGCAACTCGGCGATCACCTTGTCGAACGTGGCGAGGGCGAGGTCGGGTTCGGCGGTGTGGCTGAAGGCCTCGAGCAGGAGGGGGAGAAATTCGATCAGCCGCTCACGCGCGCGGTCGCTGCGTGTCGCGGCGTAGCGGCCTGACTGCCAGGCGCGTACCGCGGCAATTGCGGCCTGCGGGTTGGTGAAACCGAGTCGCTCGAGGCTTGCATGCGTCGCAGGGTCGGCCTCGACGGCGCCGATGACGATGTTCGGCGCTGAGATCGGCGCCGGCGGCAGCTTCTCGAACAACGCGCCATAATGCACCTCGACCCGCTTGAAAGCGGCAATCAGCGCATCGCCAAGATCGTTGGCGTCGGCAAAGCCGGAGAGCCGCGCGACGCGGGCAAGCTCCTCCGGCTCGGCGGGGATGACATGAGTCTGCTGATCGCCGACCATTTGCAGCCGGTTCTCGATCCGGCGGAGAAAGAGATAAGCCTCGGTAAGCTCGACCGCGGCCTCGCGCGAGATCCAGCCGCCTTGCGCCAAGCGATCGAGGGTCTCGACCGTGCCGCGCGTGCGGAGCTCGGGGTGACGGCCGCCGGCAATCAGCTGCTGCGTCTGAGCGAAGAACTCGATGTCGCGAATACCGCCTCGACCGAGCTTGATGTCGTGACCCTCGACGGCGATGGCGCCATGACCCTTGTACTCATGCACCCGCCGCTTCATGGCGTGGATGTCGGCGATTGCCGCGAAGTCGAGATATTTGCGCCAGATGAAGGGGGAGAGCTGGCGCAGGAACTCCTCGCCGGTGACGATATCGCCGGCAGCGACGCGCGCCTTGATGAGCGCGGCGCGCTCCCAGTTCTGTCCGACGCTCTCGTAATAAGTGAGCCCAGCGTCGGTCGAGAGCGCGATCTGGGTGGCGCCCGGATCGGGACGGAGCCTCAGATCGGTGCGGAAGACGTAGCCCTCGCCCGTGTGCTCCTGCATGAAGCGCACGAGCTCGCGCGTCAGACGGACGAAGAATTGAGACGGCTCGATGTCGGGCGAAAGCCCGGCCCGTTCGGCGTCGTAGAAGACGATGAGGTCGATGTCGCTCGAATAGTTGAGCTCCATCGCCCCGAGCTTGCCCATGGCGATGACGAAATAGCCGGGCGTGGACCCGGCCTCGCCGGCTGGCCCCGCGATCTGACCCGCCTCGCGCGCCTTGCGGAACAGAAAGAGTGTCGTCTGATCGAGCGCGGCGTCGGCGGCCAGGCTCATGGCGTGGAGCGCGCCTTCCGTCGGCCACACGCCACCGAGATCGGCAAGCCCCACCAAGAGCGCGATCCGCTGCTTGAAGCGCCGCAGCGCAGCCATCGCCTCTTTGGGAGAGGCTGCGCGGCCCATCTCTTTCGCGACCAGGGCCCGGGCCACCGCAAGATGTGCGTCCGGATCGCGCAACAGGCAGTTGGCCAGCAGCGCAGGATTTCTCAGCGCGAGCGAGGCGAGATAAGGAGAGCCGGAGAAAGAGGCGCCGAGCAGCTCGCGCACTCTGGGCGCCCCGCTCAGCACCCGCCTCGCCTCGGCGAGATCGCGCGTGCCGGCAAACGCCTTTTCAAGCCCGTCGAGGATATCGGCCCCACGCGCCGCGTCGAAGATCTGCGGGGTTTCGGCGATGCGCTCGAAGAACGCCGTCACGTGGGCCTGATCTCTGCTCCCATGGGCGAGGGCGCCGCGGCACCATTGACCATCGCCTCGCCGTCGACCGGCAAGGCAAGCACGACGCGAAGCCCAGGCTCGTTGTCCTCTAGCCTCAGGCTGCCACCATGCAACCTCGCCACCGCCGCGACAAGGCTCAAACCCAGCCCGCTGCCGGGCTCGGACCGGCTTGCCTCGAGCCGCACAAAGCGGCCGAGCACCCGCTCGCGCTCGATAGGCGGCACCCCAGGCCCGCGATCCGTCACCACGATCTCGGCCGTTCCGTTCTTGGCGCGCGCGCTCACCACCACCTCAGGATGCGAGCCGTTAGCGCCGCCGTTCGCCTCCGGCGCTCCATACTTGATGGCGTTGTCGATGAGATTGGCGATGGCTTGGCCGAGCAACTGGCGGTCGGCATGGATATAGATGGGAGACGCGGCTTCCGCCCTGAGGTCGAGGCCGCGCTCCTCGGCGACCGGCTCGTACAGCTCGGCCACATCGAGCAGAAGGGCAGAGACGTCGAGCCGTTCGCGATTCTCGCCGCCCGCGCCGGCCTCGATCCGCGCGATCGACAGCAGCGCGTTGAATGTCTTGATAAGCCCGTCGGCCTCCTCGATGGTCCGCTCCAGAGCCTCGCGATAGACGGCCTCTCCATAAGGTTCGCACAACGCCGCCTCGACCCGGTTGCGCAACCGGTTGAGCGGTGTCTTGAGGTCGTGAGCTATATTGTCGGAGACCTCGCGCAAGCCGGCCATGAGCTGCTCGATACGCACCAGCATGAGATTGAGGCTGTCGGAGAGCCGGTCGAGCTCGTCACCTGATCCGTTCACCGGCAGCCGGCCCGAGAGGTCGCCTTGCATGATCGTGCGCGTGGTCTCTGCCACGGCATCGATGCGCGCGAGAAGCTTCCGGCTCACCCAATAGCCGCCGCCGATTCCGAACAGGGCCATGACGAACAGTCCCCACAGCATGGCCTGCCGCGTCGTGCGCGCGAATACGCGGCGGTCGTCGATGTCGCGGCCGACGATCAATCGGTAGCCGCCGGGAAGGCGAAAGACATTGGCGAAGGCGAGCCTCTTCTCGACGCCGCCCGGCGCGGGCCGGCTATAGACGAATTCGACCGGGCCAAGGCTGTTCCACAAATCCTGCGTGACCGCGCTGAGATTGCCTGCCACGCGTCGCCCATCGCTGTCGGCGACGAGATAAAGGCTGTTACCGGGAGTTCCGCTCCGCTCGGCGACGATGCGCACGAGTTGCTCCAGTCCGCCCGCGCGATATTGCTCGGCGAGCCCGGTGAGCTCGGCGTCAATCGTCTGGTTGAGCTGCCGCGACAGCATCACCGTCGTGTTCCAGTAGAGATAGAAGATGGCGACGGCTGCAGCGGCGCTGAACAGCGCAAGATAGGTCAGCGACAAGCGAAACGTGGTGGTCCGGAAAAGCTTAGTGAGCGCTGTCACGGATCGTGTAGCCAGCCCCGCGCACCGTGTGAAGAAGCGGGTCGCCGAAATTCTTGTCGATCTTGGAACGGAGGCGCGAGATATGGACGTCGATGACATTGGTTTGCGGGTCGAAATGGTAGTCCCAGACATTCTCGAGCAGCATGGTGCGCGTCACCACCTGGCCTGCATGTTTCATCAGATACTCGAGCAGCCGGAACTCACGCGGTTGCAACATAAGGGCTTCGCCCGCGCGCGTCACTTTATGTGAGAGACGGTCAAGGACGAGGTCACCCACGGCAAGACGCGTGCTCCCCTCCTCCGGGGAAGTGCGCCGCGCCAGCGCCTCGATACGGGCCAAGAGCTCGGTGAAGGCATAAGGCTTGGTGAGATAGTCGTCGCCGCCGGCGCGCAATCCTTTGACGCGGTCGTCGACCTCGCCGAGCGCGCTCAGGATCAGCGCCGGAGTCCTGATCTCCTGCGTGCGGAGCGCCTGGATCACCGCCAGCCCGTCGCATTTCGGCAGCATGCGGTCGACGATCAGCACGTCATAAGCGTTGGTTTTAGCGAGCTCGAGCCCGGTCTGGCCATCGCCGGCATATTCGGCGATGTGGCCGGACTCCTTCAGCGCACGCTTGAGGAAGGTCGCGGTCTCTTGATCATCTTCGATCACCAGAACGCGCATGGTTTGGAGATCTCCCTGGCGACGCTGGTTCAGATGGAAAGACGCTTAATGCCACAGCACGTGGTGGGTAGAGAGGGGTGGGCGGCGCGGCGGGGGGAAACCGCGCCGCCCTCCGGCTTAGAAGGCGCTAAGCCTTCTTCAGGGAAAGCGCCACGAAGCGCGTCTGATCGCCGGACTTAACTTGCATCAGAACCTTGACGGTATCCTTCTCGCTGGCCGTCTTGGCGTTGGCCATGGCCTTCTTCACGCCTTCGGCGACATCGGCGGGATCGGACACGGTCACGCCGGCAACTTGAAGGATGACGTCGCCGGGCTTCAGGCCCTTGTCGGCGGCATCGCTCGAGGGATCGACCTCGGTGATGACCACGCCTTCGTCACCCGCGCCGGGGAATTTCGCCGCCGGAGCGAGCGACAGGCCGAGGTCCTTCATCTGCTGGCCGGATGTGTCCGGCTTGTCGTCCTCGAGCGAGGCAAGCTTCTTGCCGTTCGGGAAGGTGCCAAGCTTCATGGTGACTTCGCGCTTCTCGCCGTAGCGCACGATCGACAGCTTCACCGGGGTGTCCGGATGCAGCTCGGCGACCTTGCGCGCGAGATCACGCGAGTCCTCGATCTTCTCGCCGTTCACCTCGACGATGACGTCGCCGGCCTTCAGGTCTTCCTTAGCCGCGGGTCCGTCCTCGGTCACTTTGGTGATCATGGCGCCCTTGGCTTCCTTCATGCCGATCGAGTCGGCGATGTCGTCGCTCACATTCTGGATGACGACACCGAGCCAGCCGCGATCGACCGTGCCGGTAGCCTTGAGCTGGGTGACGACCTCCTGCACCAACGCGGCGGGCACGGCGAAAGCGATGCCGACATTGCCGCCCGAGGGCGAGAAGATCGCGGTGTTGACGCCGACCACCTTGCCGTCGAGGTCAAAAGAGGGACCGCCGGAATTGCCGCGGTTCACCGCCGCATCGATCTGCAGATAGTCGTACGGCCCCGAGCCGATATCGCGGTTATGCGCCGAGATGATACCGGCCGTCACCGTGCCGCCCAAACCGAACGGGTTGCCGACCGCGAGCACCCAGTCGCCCACGCGCGGGTCCTTGGTCTCGAACTCGACATAGGGGAACGTCTTGCCGTCGGCCTTGACCTTGATCAGCGCCACGTCAGTGCGCGCATCGGTCCCGACCAGCGTGGCCGGATATTTGTCGCCGTTCTCCAGCGTCACGGTGATGTCTTCGGCATCCTCGACCACGTGGTTGTTGGTCACGACGAAACCGTCGGGCGAGATGAAGAAGCCCGATCCTTGCGCCAGAGTGGGCTGAGCCTTCTGCGGCTGCTGCGGCATGTTCTTACGGAACTGCTTGAAGAAATCGTAGAGCGGGTTGTCCTCGGGAAGATCGGGCAGCCCCGGAATCTGGTCGCTGTCGGCGACCTTGGCGTCGCCCTTCACGTTGATGCTGACCACGGCCGGGCTCACCTTGGCGACGAGATCGGCAAAGGTCAAAGGCGCCCGCCCATAGGGCGTGTCGATGGTCGGCTGAGTGGAAGTCTCGGCGGCCGCGAAGGGCACGAAATTGCCGAGCGTGAGCCCTAATGCGCTCGTGGCGATCAGGGCGGCGGCCGCGAGAATCACCGGCTTGCGGGTCAGTTTCCGCGAGCTCTCCTTCGCAGCGTTGCTCTGGTCAGATGTCATTGTGTCACCTCTCTCCTGAGAAGGGAATGTTCCCGGTCGATAGTGCCTTGCGTCGGTGAGGAGCGAGGCATCCACTGGCAAGGATATAAGGGATCGCCGATTACGCAGCCGTTTCGGCGGTATTAAATTTCGGTAAGGTTGTGGCTGCTGAGGCGCTTATTTTACGCGATTTGCGCCGCTTTCCGCATCAACTTTCGTCGAGCAGCTTGTTGAGCCGGCGCTCCTCGTTAACGGACAGCGGGGCCATTTGTTCTTGGGCTGCTTTCCGGCGCCGATAGGCCGACGCAATGAGCAAAATCGCCGCGAGAAACACCGCCGGCGTGGCGAACCAGAGCAGCACGGTTTGCCGCTCGAAACGCGGCTTGAGCAGCACGAATTCGCCATAGCGCGAGACGATGAAGTCGACGATCTGCTGATCGCTGTTGCCGGCCTTCAGCCGCTCGCGCACCAACACCCGCAAATCCTTGGCGAGAGGGGCTTCCGAATCGTCGATCGACTGGTTCTGGCAGACGAGGCAACGCAAGCCTTCGGAGATGGCGCGGGCGCGGGCCTCGAGCGCTGGATCGGACAACACCTCATCGGGCTGCACGGCCTTGGCAGGGCCAGCAATTACAAGGCAAAGGGCAAACGTCAGGAGAAGCGCCGAGAGCGCGCGGCGGAAGCCCATCTCTATTCTCCGGCCGGAACCGCGACCGCTTTCGCCTGCGCGCGCTTTGGCGCGCCGACCCGCAAGCGGCGATCCGATAGCGAGACCGCGCCCCCGATGAACATGACGAGCGCGCCGAGCCAGATGAGCCTGACCAGCGGGTTGAAATAGAGCCGGACGCTGTAGGCACCGTCCTTGAGCTGATCGCCGAGCACCGCATAAAGATCGCCGCGCCAGCTCACGTGGATGCCGGCTTCGGTGGTTGCGCTCTTCTCGACCGAGAACGCGCGCTTCGATGGATCGAGCTCGGTCACGAATTGGCCGTTGCGAGTGACTTCGAACAATCCGGCCCGCTCGCGATAGTTGGGACCCTGACGATTCTCGATGCCCTTGAAGGCGAGCGAATAACCGGCGATCTCGGCTGTCTCGCCCGGTTTCATTGCCAGGATCGCCTCCGACCGCCAGGCGGTGGTCGAGACGATGCCGATCACGGCAAGCCCGAGCCCGGCATGGGCGAGCGCCGTGCCATAGGCCGAGCGCGGCAGGTTGCGCAATCTTCGCCACGCCTCCGGCCGGCCGGTCTCGAACAGCTTCACTCGATAGAGAATGTCGGTCAGCGCGCCGGCGATCAGCCACACGCCGAGCCCGATACCGAGAGGCGCAAGCCACGGGCCCCTCTGCTGGAAGGCGGCGACGGCGATGATGACCGCGAGCACGATGCACGCGGCCGCCATGAGGCGCTGCGCCGCGGCCAGCAAATCTCCCCGCTTCCACGCCAGCAGCGGTCCGAACGGCACCGCCACCAGCAGCGGCACGAACAGCGGGGCGAAGGTCAGGTTGAAGAAGGGTGCCCCTACGGAAATCTTGTCGCCGGTCAGCGCCTCGAGCGCGAGCGGATAGAGCGTGCCGACGAAGACAGCGGCGCAAGCCGTCGTGAGGAGGAGATTGTTGAGCACCAGGCTGCCTTCGCGGCTAATCGGAGCGAACAGGCCGCCTTGCGAAAGGAGCGGCGCTCGCCACGCAAACAGCGTGAGCGCACCTCCGATGAAGATGCCCATGATGGCGAGGATGAAGATGCCGCGCGCGGGATCGACGGCGAAGGCGTGCACGCTCGTAAGCACGCCCGAGCGGACAAGAAACGTTCCCATCAGCGAGAGCGAGAAAGTGATGATGGCGAGCAGGATGGTCCACACTTTGAGTGCGTCGCGCTTCTCCATCACCAGCGCCGAATGGAGCAACGCCGTGCCTGCGAGCCACGGCATGAACGAGGCGTTTTCGACCGGGTCCCAGAACCAGAACCCGCCCCAGCCGAGCTCGTAATAGGCCCACCACGAGCCCATGGCGATGCCGAGCGGTGCGAGCCATGGTCCTTTGTGCTGGAAGGCGGCGACGAGAACGATCACCACGAGCGCCGCACAGGCTGCCGCCATCAGCCGCTGTGCCGCAGCAAGCAGATCACCTCGCTTCCAGGCAAGCAGCGGCCCGAAGGGCATTGCGATCAGGAGCGGAACAATGAGCGGGGCGAAGGTGAGATTGAAGAAGGGAGCGCCGACCGAAATCTTGTCGCCGGTGATGGCGTCGAGCGCGAGCGGATAGAGCGTGCCGACGAAGACGGCGGCGCACGCGGTGGTGAGTAGGAGATTGTTGAGGACGAGGCTCCCCTCGCGGCTGATCGGGGCGAACAGGCCGCCTTGCGCAAGGAGCGG
>DATJZL010000057.1:0-7692 GCA_035499115.1 Methyloceanibacter sp.
GGAGACCCAAACAGGGTTTGCTGCGGCCCAAGACGACGATCCCGCAATCGAGGCGCTCGACCCGCCGACGCAAGCCCATATGCTCGCCCTCGTGCGCGAGTTTCAAAGGCGGCAGCGCCAGGCGAACTTCCTTGTCGCCGGCTCGCTCGCGGCCGCTGTCCTGCTCACGCTCGGCTGCTTCGTGCTGATCGCGCATCTCGCGGCGCCCGACCAAGCCAAAGGCGAGAGGGCCGTTCCGGCGCGCTCCAGTTCGATCTCCTGGCAGCGGCCTGAGCGCGAGGCCATGCTCACGGCAAATGCCGCGGAAAAGAGCGAGGCTTTGCTGATACCTGCGACGGCGGTGGTCAATGCGCCGACACCCGTCGAGGATGCCTCTCCCGCGCAAGTGATCCTGGTGACGGAAGGCCGCAAGCTCGCGCTCGCGCCGCTCGTTGGACCCCTCCATGCCCGGTACGCGCTGCTGCGGGGGCTGCCGCCGGAGGCCGAGCTCTCGGCCGGACAGCGAACCGCAAGCGGTTCGTGGATGGTCAAGGACGAGGAGATGCCCGACCTCTCCCTCACGATGGGTGAGGCGGCGAACGGCGACTATCCGGTCGACATCTACCTGCTCGACGCCGGCAACGCGCCGCAAGCACGGCGCAGCCTCGTGCTGCGTGTGGAGCCGGCGCGCCCGCGCGTCTATACGGCAGGGCTCAGCCTGAGCTGGGCGAGCGCGCTGCTCGATGCCGCTGCCAAGGCCCCTGCCACGACAGAGCAGATTGCCCCCGCCCAATCGTCCGTGCTCCTCGCCCGCGCCAAGCTGTTGCTCTCCGAAGGCGATATCGCCGGCGCCAGGCTCCTTCTCTTCCATCTTGCCGAACGTGGAGAGGGTGATGCGGCCTACGAGCTGGCCCGTACCTTCGATGCCGAGATGCTGAAGACGCTGGGGGCGAGCGGCGTCGAAAGCGATCCCGTCGCAGCGCGCAGCTGGTACGAGCAGGCCTCGCAAAGAGGCAGTGCCGAGGCCGCGGAGCGACTGAAGATCCTTGCTAGTCTTTCGGTTTCAGACCCGTCCGACTAGCGCAAGGAGGGCCGCAGTCGCTCGACCGAGGGAAGCCATCGGGGGGACCTGGCGGCTGCGGCCCTATTAACTTCTCGACGAACGCCGGCACCTCTAGCCGACGCTCGGCTTCGATCTACCGAACGCGCATGCCTGCTTATCGGGATCGGCGACGCCTTCTAGACCACGTGGCGGCGCCTGAGCTCGACCAGCACCGCTTCGACGAGCGCCTCGGGATTGTTGCTTCTGGTGTCGAGCTTCAGCTCGGGCGTCTCGGGGGGCTCGTAAAGCGAGTCGATGCCGGTGAAATTGCTGATCAGGCCGGCCCTCGCCTTGCGGTACAGCCCTTTCGGATCGCGTGCCTCGCACACGTCGAGCGGCGTATCCACGAAAATCTCGATGAACTCGCCATCCTGCAGCAGATCGCGCGCCATGCGCCGCTCCGAGCGGAAGGGCGAGATGAACGAGACCATGACGATCAACCCGGCATCGACGAACAGCTTCGCCGTCTCGGCGACGCGGCGGATGTTCTCGACGCGGTCGGCGTCGGTGAAGCCGAGATCCTTGTTGAGGCCGTGGCGGATATTGTCGCCATCGAGCAGGTAAGTGTGCCGGCCCATGGCATGGAGCCGCTTCTCCAGCGTGTTGGCGATCGTCGACTTGCCGGCGCCTGAGAGCCCCGTGAACCAAAGCACGCACGGCTTCTGATCCTTGAGCCCGGCGCGCGCGACCTTGTCGATGGATAGCTCCTGCCACTGAATGTTGGTGGCGCGCCTGAGCCCGAACTCGATCATGCCCGCGGCGACCGTCGCGTTGGTGAACCGGTCGATCAGGATGAACGAGCCCGTGTCGCCGTTCTCAGCGTAAGGATCGAACACGAGTGCCCTGGCCGTGGTGAGATTGCACAAGCCGACCTCGTTCAGCTCGAGCGTCTTGCCCGCCACGTGATCGAGATTGTCGACATTGAGCTTGTATTTGAGGCTGGAAACTGTGGCGGTGGTCGTCTGACAGCCGCATTTGAGCGTATAGGGCCGGCCGGGGAGCATCGGCTCCTCATCGAACCAGATGATCCGCGCCGCGATCTGGTCGGCAATTGAGGGCGCTCCATCCGGCAGCGCGATCACGTCGCCCCGGCTCGCGTCCACCTCCTCGGCAAAGGTGAGCGTGACCGCATCGCCTTCGCGCGCCTCGGCGAGATCGCCGTCGGCGGTGACGATCCGCGCAATATGCGCACGTTTGCCGGAAGGGTGAATCGCCACCTCGTCTCCGGGCCGCACCACGCCGCTCGCCACCGTCCCGGCATAGCCGCGGAAATCGAGATGCGGCCGGTTGACCCACTGCACCGGAAAGCGGAATGGACGCGCTTCCCCTCCGCGGTCGACGTCAACGGTCTCGAGATGCGCGAGCAGCGTAGGCCCGTGATACCAATGCATATGCGCGCTCGGATGAATCACGTTGTCGCCCTTGAGCGCCGACACCGGTATGGAGGTCACCCGGTCGAATTTCAGCGGCTCGACGAAGCTGGAAAAATCTGCGGCGATCGCCTCGAACCGCGCCTGGTCGAATTCGACGAGGTCCATCTTGTTGATGGCGAGCGCGATCTTGCGGATGCCGAGCAGTGACAGGATGCAGGCGTGGCGCCGCGTCTGGGTCAGCACGCCGCTCCTCGCATCGACCAGCAGCACGGCGAAATCGCAGTTCGAGGCGCCGGTAGCCATGTTGCGGGTGTACTGCACATGGCCCGGCGTGTCGGCGACGATGAACTTCCGCCGCGGCGTCGAGAAATAGCGGTAGGCGACGTCGATGGTGATCCTTTGCTCGCGCTCGGCCTCGAGCCCGTCGATGAGGAGCGCGAGATCGATCGGTCCGCTGCCTTTGGCGCCGGGGCGCCGCTGGTGCTCGGCGCTCTTGAGCTGGTCCTCATAAACCAGCGCCGAATCGTAAAGCAGCCGGCCGATCAGCGTGCTCTTGCCGTCATCGACGCTGCCGCAGGTGAGGAAACGCAGGAGTCCGCGCTTCTCCTCAGCCGCGATCCGCGCCGCGACCCGTTCGCTCGCGCTGTCCCGCTCGCTGCCGACAATGCTGAGGCGCGGCATCAGAAATAGCCCTCTTGCTTCTTCTTCTCCATCGACCCCGACTGATCGTGGTCGATGACGCGGCCCTGACGCTCGGAGAAGCGGGTCGCGATCAACTCCTCGATGATCTCCGGGACGCTCGCGGCATTCGAGCAGATCGCGCCGGTCAGCGGATAGCAACCAAGCGTGCGGAAACGGACCCGCTCTATCTTCGGCCTCTCGCCTTCGTCGAGCGGCAGTCTGTCGTCATCCACCATGATCAGCATGCCGCTGCGCTCGACCACCGGCCGCTCGGCCGCGAAATAAAGTGGCACGACGGGGATGTCCTCGAGATGAATGTAAGTCCACACGTCGAGCTCGGTCCAGTTTGAGAGGGGGAACACGCGCATGCTCTCGCCCGGCCTGATCTTGGTGTTGGCAAGATGCCACAGCTCGGGCCGCTGGCGCTTGGGGTCCCAATTATGCGCGGCGTTGCGGAACGAGAACACGCGCTCCTTGGCGCGCGACTTTTCTTCATCGCGCCGCGCGCCGCCGAACGCCGCATCGAAGTCATGGCTCGCCAGCGCCTGTTTCAGGGCTTCGGTCTTCATGATGTCGGTGTAGAGGGCGCTGCCGTGAGTGATCGGCGAAATGCCGTCCTTAACGCCCTGCTCGTTGGTATGTACGATGAGGTCGAGCCCGAGCCTTTTCACCTCGCGGTCACGGAAGGCGATCATCTCGCGAAACTTCCAGGTCGTGTCGACATGTAGAAGCGGAAATGGCAGCTTGGCCGGATAGAAAGCCTTGAGCGCGAGGTGCAGCATCACCGACGAGTCCTTGCCGATCGAATAGAGCATCACCGGATTGCGGAACTCGGCCGCCACCTCGCGCATGATGTGGATGCTCTCGGCCTCGAGCTGGCGGAGATAGGTCGACAGACGCTGCTTCATGGTTTGGCGCTCAGGCCCTTGCCTGTCGATCGTGACTTCGCGCCCATCTCGACCACCTTGTCGTCCTCCTCGGCGTCATCGTCAGGGTGACTCCTCTTCGCGGGCGGCGCCTTCACGGCCGTGGCCGTCTTGCGCTCTTGCGCGAAATAGCGATAGGCGCTGACCGGGATCATTCCGAGATAGAGCAACGACCCCACGGTCAGCGTGAGATAGGGATAGGTCAAGAGCAAGGCCATGAACAGGGCCGCAGCCACGAATAGCGGCGGAACATATTCCCGAGCGATCCTTTGCCCAATCAACTTGCCCGAGAAGGTTGGCACCTTGCTAACCATGAGGAGCGCGATGGCGAGCGTATAGAAAAAGACGAGCGGGGTGAGACTCGGCAGATGGAGCCCAAGACTCTGGGCATAGATGGGAAGCAGCAGGGTGATGGCACCGGCAGGTGCCGGCACGCCCACGAAATAATTGCTCTTCCACGCCGGCACGTTGCTCTGATCGAGCGCGACATTGAAGCGCGCGAGCCTGAGCGCCGAGCACACCGCGAACACGAGCACGGCGATCCAGCCGAGGCTGTGCAGATCCTCGAGCGCCCAGTTGTACATGATGATGGCCGGCGCCACGCCGAAATTGACGAAGTCGGCGAGGCTGTCGAGCTCGGCGCCGAAACGCGACGAGGCTTTGAGCAGCCGGGCGACCCGGCCGTCGATGCCGTCGAGAAACGCTGCGAACACGAGTGCGGCGACAGCGAGATCCCAGCGGCTCTCGATGCCCATGCGGATGGCGGTCAGCCCGGCGCATAGCCCGACGAGAGTGAAGATGTTGGGGATCAGCACCCGGACCGGCACCTGGCCGCGCGAGAAGACAAGCTGGCGGCGCTTGCGCTCGTCGCGTTCTGGATCGAAGGGCGGAAACATGGGCGATTATCCCTTCATCAGCTCTGATTGAACAACGGCACCCGACTCGCGCGCGGGACTCTCAGGGGCAAGCTCTGCCACCACCGTCTCGCCGCCGATCGCTGTCTGGCCGACGCTGACCACCACTTTGGCTCCCGCCGGCAGGTAAACATCGACGCGGCTGCCGAAACGGATCAGCCCGATGCGCTCGCCTGCGATCACGCTAACCCCCTCGCCCACGAAAGTCACGATCCGCCTTGCAATGAGCCCCGCGATCAGCATCAGGCCGAACGTCTTGCCCTCCGCCGTCTCGACGACAAGAGCTTGACGCTCGTTCTCATCGCTTGCCTTGTCGAGCTCGGCATTGAGGAACTTGCCAGGGACATAGACGCTTCCGACGATGCGTCCGGCGACCGGGGTACGCACGATATGCACGTCGAGCACCGAGAGGAATACCGAGACGCGCACGCGCTTCTCGGCGCCAAGCGCGAGCTCGCGTGGCGGCGCGACCTCGGCGATCGCGGCGATCTTGCCGTCGGCAGGGCTCACCACCACTTCGGGACGCGACGGCACGACCCGGTCGGGGTCGCGAAAGAAATAGGCGCAAGACGCGGTCGCGATCACGCCGATCCAGCCGAGCGGCGGCGCGATCAGGAACAGGATCAGGGTGATGAGGGCCGCGATCGCGATGAATTTGTGCCCGTCCCGGTGGATGGGAACGAACGCGTTCGCGACGCTGTCGAGCAGGCTCTTGATTTCGTTCATGTGGTCGGATCGCTAGGTTGAAGCGAGAGCCTCGTCCTCGAGGCGCTCGGCCGCGCGCGATTCCGGCACCTCGACCTCGTCGAGCACCTGCGCCAGACGCTCGCGCGCCTCGTCTGCCTCCCGCTGGCGCGCCCACAGGCTCGCGTAGAGACCGCCCTTGGCCAGTAGCTCGGGATGCGTCCCCTGCTCGACGATCTCGCCATGATCGAGCACGATGATATTGTCGGCATGGACGACGGTCGACAGCCGGTGGGCAATGACGAGACTGGTGCGCTCTCGCGCAATACGATCGAGCGCATCCTGGATGTCCCTCTCGGTATGAGAATCGAGGGCAGAGGTGGCCTCGTCGAGCATCAGGATCGGCGGCGATTTCAGAATGGTGCGGGCAATCGCCACGCGCTGCTTCTCACCGCCCGACAGCTTCAAGCCCCGCTCGCCGACGAGCGAGTCATAGCCTTGCGGCAAAGTTACGATGAAATCGTGGATTTGGGCGTTGCGCGCCGCCTCGCGCACTTCTGACTCGGGCGCGTCCGGCCTGCCATAGCGGATGTTGTACTCGATCGTGTCGTTGAACAGCACAGTGTCCTGCGGGACCATGCCGAGCGCGGCGCGGAGTGAGCTCTGCGTCACGTTCTTGATGTTTTGTCCGTCGATCAGCACGCGGCCGGAGGAGATGTCGTAAAAGCGGAACAGGATGCGCGAGATGGTCGACTTGCCCGCGCCTGACGGTCCGACGATGGCGACCATCTTCCCCGCCGGCACCTCGAAGCTCACATGTTTCAGGATCGGCCGCTCGGGATCGTAAGCAAAGGAAACGTTCTCGAACTTGATCTCGCCGTTGGTGACGCGAAGTGCCTTGGCGCCAGGGCGATCGACCACCTCGGCCGGCTCGTTCAGCAGAGCGAACATCGTCTCGATGTCGATCAACCCCTGCTTGATCTCGCGATAGACCATGCCCATGAAATTGAGGGGGATGTAAAGCTGCATGAGGATCGCGTTGATCATCACGAAGCCGCCGACGGTGAGCACGCCGTGGCTTACGTCGCGCGCCGCGAGCAGCATGCAAATGACCGTCCCCACCGCGAAGATCACCGCCTGACCGGTATTGAGCACGCCGAGAGAGGTATAGGTCCGGATAGCGGCATTGACGTAGCGCGCCATCGAGGAATCGAACCGGCGCGCCTCGTGCTCCTCGTTGCCGAAATATTTGACCGTCTCGTAGTTGAGCAGGCTGTCGACCGCCTTCGAGTGCGCCTCGGTATCGGACTCGTTCATGTCGCGCCGGATCTCGATGCGACGCTCGCTGGCCGAGAAGGTGAACCACACATAGAGCACGACCGTTAGCAGCACGACTACGACGTAGATCCAGCCGAAATAATAGGCGACCAGGCCCGAAATCATGAGGAGCTCGACCGCCGTCGGCACCGAGTTCAGCACCGCCATACGCACGACCGTGTCCACGCCGTTGACGCCGCGCTCGATGACGCGGCTCAAACCGCCCGTGCGGCGCTCGAGATGAAAGCGCAGCGAGAGTTGATGGAGATGGCGGAAGGTCTTGTTGGCGAGCTCGCGTACGGCATGCTGGGCGACCACCGTGAACCAGATGTCGCGGAACTGGGCGAACAGAACCATCAACACGCGCCCAACCCCGTAGGCAATGATCAACATGGCCGGCAGCGCGGCGAGGCCAAGCATCGAGGTGTTGCCAGCCGCGGCGCCACTCTGCCCGGTCAGCAGATCCACGATCTGCTTGTAAGCGATCGGCACGAGTAGGGTGATCGCCTTGGCAACGACCAGTGCGCCCAGCGCGAGCAGCACGCGCCGGCGGAGATCGGGCCGGTCTGCCGGCCAGATATAGGGAAGCAGCTCCTTAAGCACGGCGAGATGACCCGTCCGCGCCTGAAGCACGGCGTCGCTCCGAGATTGCGGCAGCCGGTCTTGCATTGAGAAATCGCTTTTCCAGTCGCGCCGGGCCCGAGCGCGGCAAAAGG
>DATJZL010000058.1:0-5377 GCA_035499115.1 Methyloceanibacter sp.
GGCGCGCTGCCCGGCAATATCATCCAGGCTCTGCGCAAGGCAGGCACCCGGAACCCCGTGTTCATGCTCGACGAGATGGACAAGCTCGGCGCGGGCTTCCACGGCGACCCGTCCGCCGCTTTGCTCGAAGTGCTCGACCCCGAGCAGAACTCGACCTTCCGCGACAACTACCTCGCGGTTCCGTTCGATCTGTCGCGGGTGATGTTCATCGGCACGGCGAACGTGCTCGACCAGATCCCCGGGCCGTTGCGCGACCGCATGGAGGTGATCGAGCTTCCCGGCTACACGGAAGAGGAGAAGGTCGAGATCGCCAAGCGCTATCTCGTGAAGCGGCAGCTTGCCGCCACGGGATTGACCGCCGAGCAGGCCGAGATCACCGAGGACGCGATCCGCGCCATCATTCGCGACTACACCCGCGAGGCGGGGGTGCGCAATCTCGAGCGGGAGATCGGCGCCATATTCCATCGCGTGGCGATGCGCGTGGCCGAGGGCGCCGAGCCCAACATGAAGATCGAGGCCAAGGACCTGCATGGCATCCTGGGACCGCGCCGTTTCGAGGGAGAGGTGGCGATGCGCACGTCCGTTCCGGGCGTGGCGACCGGGCTTGCCTGGACGCCGACCGGCGGCGACATCCTGTTCGTCGAGGCGGCGCGGGTTCCGGGCGGCGGCAGGCTGATCCTCACCGGTCAGCTCGGCGACGTCATGAAGGAAAGCGCGCAGGCCGCGCTCAGCCTCGTCAAGGCCCGCGCGTCGACGCTCGGCGTCGATCCGGCCTCGTTCGAGAAGTCGGACATCCATGTGCACGTTCCGGCCGGCGCCATCCCCAAGGACGGCCCGAGCGCGGGCGTCGCCATGTTCATCGCCCTCGTCTCGCTGCTCACCGGGCGCACGGTCAGGAGCGACACGGCGATGACCGGCGAGATTTCTCTGCGCGGCCTCGTGCTGCCGATCGGCGGCGTCAAGAACAAGGTGCTGGCCGCGGTGCGCGCGGGCATCACCACGGTGATGCTGCCCGAGCGCAACAAGAAGGACTACGAGGACGTGCCGGAGGCTGCGCGCAATGCCGTGCGCTTCGTCTGGCTGTCGACCGTCGACGATGCCGTCGCCGCGGCGCTCGAGCCTTTGCCCGTGGCGGAGCCGCGAGAGGCGCCGGTGCTGTCAGACGATCAGCGCCGCGCCGCCGCGGGCTAGCAGCCTGCTGCGGCGCGGGCTCCCTGGCCAACGTAGGACGCGAACCATGAAACGCATTCTGGTTGCATCGCTCTTGATCCTGCTGATGCCGAGCGCTTATGCCGCTTCGTTGCCGGGCGACAGCGCCGAGGGCAAGCGCTTGTTTGATGCCCACTGCACGGAATGCCACCAGACCGACATCTTCACCCGCAAAGACCGAAAGGTTCAGTCGTTGGCTGCGCTGCAAGAGCAGTTGGTTGGCTGCAGTCACGCGGCAAAAGTGGACTTCTCCGCGAGCGAGATGCAAGACCTCCTCAAGTACTTGAACGACCAGTTCTATCATTTCCAATAGACCAGGCGCTCGGCGCCGGCGCGTGCTCTTTGACTGGCGCAAGGGCCAGGCATTCGTTCTACGAGCGTGAGTCCAACAGCAGCCCGGGAAAATGCGAGTTGCACGCCATCACATGAGTGATGGCGTTGCGGTCATACTCGTCGCCCGACCGGTAGGTGTCGAAATAGGCGTTGAGCGCGGCGACGCGCTCCGGCATGGCGTCGACCGCCTGCAAGCCCACCGACACGCCGTAATTGGTGAAGGCGAAGCGCATCTCCGGCAGATAAGGCTCGCGGCAGAAAAACCCGTCGTCCACCCACATCCGGTCGAGCATGGCGAGCGAGCAGCGCCGCTGCAGCTCGGCCCACTTCTCCTCGGGGAAGAACTGCGTCATCCACAGCATCATGCCGAGTCCGAGATCTTGCGTGATGACGAGCTGTCCTGCCGTCCTGTCGATGATGTCCTTCATCTCGGCGATCTCCGGCGCCAAACCCTCTTCGTCGAGAAGGCGGTAGGAGACATAGCCATCGAACGCATCAAGCGCGCCGAAACCGTAGCCGGGATAGGGCCCGCTCAAATCCTCCTTCATCTTCCAGATGACGCCGCGCCCCGGCACGACGAAGGGCCGATGGATGTCGCGCGCAAGCGCAATACCGCGTTCGCGATACTCCGGCTTGATGCGGCCGAGCACATAGAGCGCGTAGAGCCACATCGAGAGATAGTGGAAATATTGGCCGTCGCGGTCCGATTCCTCACCGATGCGGATGCCCCGCTTCCGCCCCAGCACGCGCATCACGTCGGCGACTAGCCACTCGGCCTCGTCGAGAAAGCGCTCCTCCTTCAGCTCCTCGTAGAGCGAGACGAGGAGCACGACGCCGAACGCATCGGTCCACAGATAGCGGAGCCCGTTCGGCCAGATCCGCTCGTTGCGCATGAAGGCAAGCTTGGCGAGGACATAGTCGGTGTCCTTGAGGCCCCTCATTTTGGTGCCGGGCCTTGATCCTCCTCCGGAGGATCGTCCTCGAGCGCACGGTAGGCGGCGCCTTCGAGGTCGTCGAACTGGCCGGAGCGGAGCGCCCAGAGAAACGCGGCAAGCCCCAGCCCGCCGAGGAACAGCGCGGCCGGCACGAGCCAGGCGAGCGCCGTCATAGAGGCGGCCTCCCGGCCAGTCGGAGCGCATTGGCGGTGACGAGGATCGATGAGGTCGACATGACGATCGCTGCGATCAGCGGCGTGACGAAGCCGGCCATGGCGAGCGGCACGCAGACGATGTTGTAGACGAAGGCCACGGCGAAATTCTGCAGCGCCATCCTCCTCGCCCGGCGCGCTATGGCGATCGCTTCCAGCACTGGCGCGAGCTTCTCGCCCTGAAAAACGAAATCGGCGGCACGCTGACTGATGTCGGCAGCGCTCGCGGGTGAGATCGAGGCATGCGCCGCGGCAAGCGCCGGTGCATCGTTCAGCCCATCCCCCGCCATCAGCACCTTGCGGCCCTCTCGCGCGCGCGCCTCGAGCCAGGCGATCTTGCCAGCGGGCTTGAGCTCGGCGCGCCATTGCCCGATGCCGGCGTCGTCTGCGATCGTTTCGACGACGCCCTTGCGGTCCCCCGAAAGCAGAGCGATTTCATAGCCTTGGCGTTTCAGAGCGGCGACCACCTCGCCGGCGTCGCTCCGGACACGATCGGCGAAGCAGAAGCGGACCGGCGTGTCATCGTTCAGCCGATACCAGACCTCGCTCCCCTCTCCGCCAGCTTCGAGCCCACACCACGAGGCCGAGCCGAGGCGGTCAGTGTCCTGGCCAATGCTCCGCTTGAGCCCCTCCCCCGGAGCCTCTTCGACTCCGCTAGATGCCGCGACCTTGCCGAGCCGCAAGTCGGCCGCAGCCACGATGGCGCGCGCGTATGGATGACGGCTCGCTGCGGCGAGCCCGGCCGCGGAGGAGAGGACGGCGTCAGGGATGATCTCAGCGTCGAGCAGCTGCGGCTTGCCGATAGTGAGCGTACCGGTCTTGTCGAACACGACCATGTCGGTCTCGGCGATGCGCTCGAGCCCGTCTGCCGCCTTGACCATGATGCCTTTGCGGAACAGGCGGCTCGCGGCTGCGATCTGCACCGCCGGCACGGCGAGCGCGAGCGCGCACGGGCAAGTGATGATGAGCACGGCAATCGCGTAGGTCAGGGCCGTCTGCCACGACGCACCGGCGATCATCCAGCCGAGGAAGGTGGCAAGTCCAAGCCCATGCACCGCGGGCGCATAGATCGCCGCCGCGCGGTCGGCGAGCCTCCGATAGCGGGCCTTGCCCTGCTCTGCCGCGAGCATCAGGCGGCTGATCTCGGCGAGCAGCGTCGCGTCGGCTGCGGCACTGACCTCGACCTCGAGCGGCTGGCCGAGATTGAGCGTGCCGGCATAGATCTCGGCGCCGGGCGCGGCGGCGACCGGAGCCGTCTCGCCCGTGATCAAGCTCTGATCGATCTCGCTCTTCCCGGCGAGAATTACGCCGTCTGCGGCGACGCGCTCTCCCGTCGCCACAAGCAGGCGATCGTTGGGCCTCAATGCATGGGCGGCAACCATGCGCCGCGCGCCGTCAGCCTCGACGAGGGTCGCAATCCCGCCCTGTAGGCTCAAGAGATTCTGCGCTTCGCTGCGAGCGCGCACGCGCAGCGACTCATCGAGAAACCGCCCAACCAGCAGAAAGAACAGGAGCGACACCGCCGCGTCGAAATAGACCTGCCCGCTGCCGACCATGGTCTGGTACAGGCTCATGCCCGTCGCCAGCAGGATGGCGAGCGAGATCGGCACGTCCATGTTGAGGCGCCGGGCCTTCAGCGCGCCGAGCGCCGAGACCAAGAAAGGTTGCCCGGCATAGGCGACCGTGGGCAACGCGATGAGGGCAGACAGCCAGCGGAACATCGAGGCCAGCGCCGGGTCCATGTCGCCGCCCTCGCCCGACCACACGGAGATCGACAGCAGCATGATGTTCATGGCGGCAAAGCCAG
Source organism: Methyloceanibacter sp. (assembly GCA_035499115.1). GTDB lineage: Bacteria > Pseudomonadota > Alphaproteobacteria > Rhizobiales > Methyloligellaceae > Methyloceanibacter. The sequence continues at coordinate 4,497 of DATJZL010000058.1, forward strand.
CCACCGCCACGCGCCTGAGCAGATATTTCTGGCGCGCCGTATCGCGATCCTGCTTGGCGGCCTCGATCGGCGCCGCGACGAAGCCCGCATGCTCGAGCGCGGCAATGAGATCCGCCTCGCCGACGAGCGTCGCGTCGTAGGTGACGCTAAGCCGCTTGGCAGCGAGCGAGGCCCGCGCCGTCTCCACGCCCTGAACGCCGAGCGCCGCACGCTCGACCGAGTGCATGCAGCCGCCGCAATGCATGTTGTCGATGGCGAGCGTCAGCGTGCTTCGATCGGTAACGGGGTGTGCCGCCTCTGCCCCTGTGGCGAGGCGCCCGGGCGAGGCGTGGACGGTCATGGGTGGTCTGGGATGTAGAGCCGCTGCTTTAGCCGGAACGCGCTTCCCCGCCCCTCGTCGGCCTCGCGTGACGCCATGGCGAGCACCCAGACCCCTGGAGCGAGCCCGACATCGGCGGCATAAACGCCCCGCGACACTTCCTTGAGGCGGAGGTGGCGGTCGTCCTTGCTCGTCGCCGGCCGGCTCAACATGACCGCGACGTGCAGCCCCGACACCGGCTCGGCCGCCTTGTCGATCAGGCTGACGCGCAGTTGCTGCGTCTTGTCATCATAGGCGACCGCGGTCTGCCAGCCTCGCTCCGCCTGGCGCTCGTCGGCCGCGAGCATGTCGTTATAGTGGAGCCCCTTGCGATAAGGGTCGGACGTGTCACCGCCGCTGAACGTCGCGAGCGCGAAATAGACGAAAATCCCATTCACGATGAACATGACGCCGAAAAAGCCGCACAGCACCATGAGCACGTGGCGTCCCTTGAGCTCCTTGGTGAACCAACGCTGCTCCGTCATCGCTCGGGTCCCTGGAAATTCGCTTTGTGCTCGGCCTC
>DATJZL010000059.1:0-2789 GCA_035499115.1 Methyloceanibacter sp.
AAGCTCGAGATGACCATCTGGCGCGGCGGCAAGGAGTATTTCATGCGCTTCGCCGACGGCGTGCCGGAGAAGCCACTCAAAGTGGTCGGCGATGCCGGCGGTAAAACCGGCACGCGCATCACCTTCGTCCCCTCGCCCAAGACTTTCACCATGGTCGAGTTCGACTACGCGACGCTCGAGCATCGCTTGCGCGAGCTCGCCTTCCTCAATTCCGGCGTCAGGATCGTGCTGTCGGACCATCGCGGGGTCGAGCCCAAGGACGAAGAGATGCGCTACGAGGGGGGCTTACGCGCGTTCGTCCGCTTCCTCGACCGCACCAAGCATGCGCTGATCAATGAGCCGATCGTGGTCGAACGTCAGCAGGACAAGATCAGCATCGAGGCGGCGCTGTGGTGGAACGACAGCTACCACGAGAACGTGCTCACCTTCACCAACAACATCCCGCAGCGCGACGGCGGCACGCATCTCGCCGGCTTCCGCGCGGCGCTGACCCGCACCGTCAACACCTACGCCGCCGAATCAGGCATCGCCAAGAAAGAGAAGGTGGCGCTGACCGGCGACGATGCGCGCGAGGGACTGACTTGCGTGCTCTCGGTCAAGGTGCCCGACCCGAAATTCTCGAGCCAGACGAAGGACAAGCTCGTCTCCTCCGAGGTGCGCCCCGTGGTCGAGAGCGTCATGGCCGAGGCCCTGTCGCAATGGTTCGAGGAGAACCCGGGCGAGGCGCGCAACATCGTGCAGAAGATCGTCGAGGCCGCCGCAGCCCGCGAGGCCGCGCGCAAGGCGCGCGATCTCACACGGCGAAAGGGCGCGCTCGACATGGCATCGCTTCCCGGCAAGCTCGCCGATTGCCAGGAGCGCGATCCCGCCAAATCGGAGCTGTTCCTGGTCGAGGGCGACTCGGCCGGCGGCAGCGCCAAGCAGGCGCGCGACCGGGCCTTTCAGGCCGTGCTCCCGTTGCGCGGCAAGATACTCAACGTGGAGCGCGCGCGCATCGACAAGATGCTGTCATCGGCCGAGATCGGCACGTTGATCACGGCGCTCGGCACCGGCATCAGCGATGAGTTCGATCTCGCGAAGCTCCGCTACCACAAGATCATCATCATGACCGACGCCGACGTCGACGGCTCACATATCCGGACGCTGTTGCTCACCTTCTTCTATCGCCAGATGAAATCGCTGATCGAGCAGGGGCACCTGTTCATCGCCCAGCCGCCCCTCTACAAGGTGTCGCGCGGCAAGTCCGAGCGCTACCTTAAGGACGAGAAGGGACTCGAGGAATATCTCGTCGGCGAAGGCCTCGAAGATGCCCTGCTCATCACCGGAGACAGCGCGAGCCGGGGCGGCGCCGACTTGCGCGACATTATCGAGACGGCCCGCAAGATCGTTTCGATCCTCAAAGGTCTGCACAGCCGCTATCCGCGTTTCATCGTCGAGCAGGCGGCGATCGCCGGCGCGCTCGATGGCAAACGGCTCAAGGACGCCAAGCAAGCGAACGCGGCGGCAACCTACATCGCCAAGCGGCTCGATGCGCTCTCGGAGGAGACCGAAAAAGGCTGGCACGGCGAGGCGCTGCCCGAAGGCGGCTTGCGCTTCTGGCGCGAGCTTAGGGGCGTGATGGAATCCCACCTTATCGACGGGCCATTCATCGCCTCGGCCGATGCACTCAAGCTCGACTCTTTCGCACCGCATCTCCAGGAGGTCTACGCCAAGCCCGCTACGTTGAAGCGCAAGGATACGAGCCTCGTCGTGCATGGGCCGAGCGAGTTGCTCAATGCCGTCATGGTCGCCGGGCGCAAAGGGCTGACGCTGCAGCGCTACAAGGGGCTGGGCGAGATGAACCCGGAGCAGCTGTGGGAAACCACGCTCGACCTCGACACGCGCACCATGCTCCAGGTCAAGATCAAAGAAGGCGAGGACGCCGACGATATCTTCTCCCGGCTGATGGGCGACGTGGTCGAGCCAAGGCGCGAGTTCATCCAGGAGAACGCGCTCCAGGTCGCCAATCTCGACGTGTGACCCGCGCCCGAAGCCTTGGTACCTCAATTCTTTAATACTGTGTCAATCCGGAACGCCTAGGCTTTTCCGCATCGAGACTCGCGATGCGGCCGCAAGGCCCCATCGGCGCTCGTTCTCGCTTGGCTTACGGGGCGGACATCAATGGACGGCGCGCGGCGGAGCGTGAGGCCCGGCGGCAAGGGACAAGGCCGCATCGAGCCGACTTTCGGCGTGCGCCGCGATGGGCCGAAACGCCGGCCTCCCCGCGCCCGCATCACGCGGCGCCCAAGGCGGCGGCTCAGGCGCGTCGTCGCCAAGCACCCGCTCCTCTACAAGGCGATCCGCTTCACCCTGCTCGCAGCGATCTGGGGCACGATCGTGGTCGGGCTCGCCATCGTCTATTTCATCTCGAGCGTGCCAGACCCCATCATCGCCGCGCTCGACGATCGCCCGCCCAACGTCACCATCCTCGCCGATGACGGCACGGTGCTCGCCGAGCGGGGCTTGCGGCGCGGCCATGTCCGCCTCGACGTGCTGCCGCCATACCTCGCCAAGGCGGTGATCGCGACCGAGGACCGTCGCTTCTACCGCCATTTCGGCATCGACCCGCTTGGCCTGGTGCGCGCGTCGTTCCGCGACGCGAGCGCCGGCACCGTAGTCGAGGGCGGCTCCACCATCACCCAGCAGCTCGCCAAGAACCTGTTCCTCTCCAATGAGCGCTCGCTCGAGCGCAAGATCAACGAGGCGTTCCTCGCGCTGTGGCTCGAGGCCCACCTCAGCAAGAACGAGAT
>DATJZL010000060.1:0-2617 GCA_035499115.1 Methyloceanibacter sp.
TCGAGGCTGAGGCTGACGATCGCGAGATCGAAATTGCCGTCAGGTAGGCGCAGCAGAGCGCGCGCGGGATCCGCCTCACGCTCGACATCGTGCTCGGTCTTGAGCGCCTCGATGATCCGATCCGCCGAACGGTCGCGGTCCTCGACGAGCAGAATGCGCCCGCCGCGCCCGAGCCGGTCGAGCCTGATGCCCATGGTGGCAGCAAAGCCCATCTGCTCCTCGGTCGTGGCGCGCATCAGCATCTCGTCGGTCAGCATCTTGAGACGCGCGAGATTCTTCACCCGCGTGATGAGCGCGATATCGTCGACCGGCTTGGTGAGGAAGTCGTCGGCTCCCGCCTCGAGCCCTTTCACGCGGTCTGACGGCTGATCGAGGGCGGTGACCATGATAACCGGGATGTGCTGCGTGCGCGGCTCCGCTTTCAACCTGCGGCAGACCTCGAAGCCATCCATGCCCGGCATCATCACGTCGAGCAGGATGACGTCGGCGCGTTCGCGCGCGCAGATATGCAATGCCTCCGAACCGCTCCGCGCGGTCCGCACCTCGAAATATTCGGCCGTCAGCCGCGCCTCGAGCAGCTTCACGTTGGCGTCGACGTCGTCAACCACAAGCACGCGGGCGGTCATGACGTGTTACCGTGTTATCGTGCGACGCCGATGAACTGGCGGACAGTATCGAGGAACATGGCGACCGAGATGGGCTTGGAGATGTAAGCCTCGCAGCCACCCTCGCGGATGCGCTCCTCGTCGCCCTTCATGGCGAAGGCGGTGACGGCGACAACCGGGATCATCCGCAGCTGATCGTCCTCCTTCAGCCATTTGGTCACTTCGAGGCCTGACACCTCGGGAAGCTGAATGTCCATGAGGATGAGATCGGGGCGATGCTCGCGGGCGAGCGCCAAGGCTTCCATGCCGTTCCGCGTCTGCAACGTCCGGTAGCCATGCGCATCGAGGAGGTCGTGGAAGAGCTTCATGTTCAGCTCGTTGTCCTCCACGATGAGAACGGTTTTGGTCATAGGCCTCGGCCCCGGCGATTCGGTCGGCCTATGATGGGCGATCTCGGCACGATGTGCCATCGCGCTCGGAGCCGGAGCCGGTCTGACCCTCCAGAACATCGTGATCGCTCCCATCCTCCTGTACCACAGCGATTTCAGCGTAAACCTGTAACCAAACTCTTTAGAGGCGTGTCAAAGTCCGGGAACATGGGAAATTTGGGCATGACTAACGCCCAAAGTGGTCCTCTTTCCCGAGCTTCGCGTTAACCTGGAAGGAAAAGCGCCTTTGAGCGTCGTCGAGCCCCGGCCAATGGCTCGGTTCCAGGACGGGCTAAGGCGTGGGGTGACACTCTGTCGCCTTCAGATATTCAAGCGAGGTGAGCGTCCCGTGGATGGAAAAGTCGCCGTAATCGATCAAAAGCTCGCGACTCACCCCGTTGGCATAGAGCCGAAAATCGATTTGATAGCTTGGCGTCAAGTCGCCGCCCTTCGCCTCGAAATAACCGATCGACACCGGCCATGAGGCGAGATCGCCAAGCCCCTTGTCCTTGGCGGCGGCTTCAAGCTTGTCGGCATCGACTCCAGGCTTGACCATCTTGCCGATGAAGGCGGTGGTGTCATAGACCTTCCGCCCTTTCTCGGAGCCATCGTAGATCCGCGCCTGGAACAGGGATTGGCCCGCAAGCGCGGCATCGATCAGGGCGAGGCTGTGTTGGGTAGGGAACAGCACCTGCGCCGGCAGATCGAGCTCTCCGGCAGCGGGTTGGCTGATCTTCACCTTGACGTCGGCGTTTGGAGCCGGTCGCACCGCCCGCCCCATGGTGACGTCGCCGAGCTTGTCGTTGAGATATTGCGCCGACTGAAAGCGGAATTTCTGCCCGTCGCCCTGCTCCCAGGTCGAGGACCTGAGGTCGGTCAAGTTGGTCTGGCCTTGCGAGTCGGTCATCTCCGTGACCATGCGCATATTGAGCGAATAGCCGTCGCATTCTGAACCCGTGAACTCGAACACCATGCGCCCGTCGACCCCGGTGATGCCCGAGGCCGAGCGGGCATCGTCGAGGCTCATCTCGTAGACGGCGCGGTGGGCGACGAGTTTGGTCGGCTCCTTCGCCGCGAGCGCCTTGACCGGGGCCGCGAGGCCGAAATCGAGGAGCAACGCCGCCACTGCGACGGCGAGCACCCTCTGTCCGCCAAACCCGACCATGTCACCCTCGCCTTCTCGATCTACTACGCGGCGCCAAGACGCTAGCGTCAAGCCGCTGGCGCAAAGCGACTTTTCGCACCATCGGCGCGGCCGGACAAGACCCAGGGCGCCGCGCTTGCGGCAAAGATGAATTTGCTCAATGGTCAGAGGCTTGCGACGCAAACGCGGTTAAGAGACTGAGTGGAGGCGAACATGCCAGGAGAAATCGAAGCACGGCTCAAGGCACTTGACCTTGCCCTCCCAGATACGAAGCCCGCGCTCGGCAGCTATGTCCCCTTCCTGCATCTGGACCGACTGCTGTTCATCTCGGGCCAGATTCCGACGAAGGAGGGCAAGGTGGCGGTCACGGGCAAGCTCGGCGCCGATGTCGACCTCGCGCGGGGTCAGGAGGCCGCGCGGCTGTGCGCGCTTAATATCCT
>DATJZL010000061.1:0-3488 GCA_035499115.1 Methyloceanibacter sp.
GGCGGCAGGAGAGCCTCCCCTCTTCGAGCCTTGCAAGCGCGCTCGCCATCAAGCTCGCGCCGAGCACGGCGAGCCGGTCGTGCAGCTCGCCGGCCGTCTCTTCGGGGCCGATCGCGACGCGAGCCTCGAGGCACACGGGACCGGTATCGAGCCCCTCGTCCATGCGCATGATCGAGACGCCCGTTTCCCTATCGCCCGCCATGATGGCGCGGTTGATCGGCGCAGCGCCCCGCCAGTGCGGCAGAAGCGAGGCGTGGAGATTGAGGCAACCGAAGCGGGGCGCATCGAGGATCGCCCGCGACAAGATTAGCCCATAGGCGACAACGATCGCGGCATCGGCATTGAGCGCGCGAAAGCGCTCTTGTTCGTCAGCGCCCCTTAAGTGCTCAGGCGTCGCGACCGCAAGGCCTGCATGTGCGGCGGTCTGGTGGACAGGAGATTTGCGCAAGGCCATACCGCGGCCTGCCGCGCGCGGCGGCTGAGTGTAGACGCTAACGACCTCGTGACCTCTTTCGAGGATCGCGCGGAGCGTCGGCACGGCAAAGTCGGGCGTGCCCATAAAGATGATGCGCATGGGCTCGCCTCTTAGGCCGCTTACGACGGGAAGGGAAGCAGGTTAAAGCGCGTCGGCGCGCTTCTGCTTGGTGAACTTGCGCACCACCATGTCGCGCTTCAGCCGCGACAGATAGTCGATGAACAGCACCCCGTTCAGATGGTCGATCTCGTGCTGGACGAGAGTCGACCAAATGCCTTCGAGCTCGACCTCCTGCTTCTTGCCCTCGCGATTGATGTACCCGACGCGGGTCTTGGCCGGCCGCTCGATCTCCGCGGTGAAGTCGGGGATTGAGAGGCAGCCCTCCTCGTGCACGCGCATCTCTGCCGACCGCTCGAGAATTTCGGGGTTGACCATGACCAATGGAGACTTGGGCGCCTCGTCCTTGGCAGGATCCATGACGATCAGCCGCCTGAGTGTGCCGATCTGCGGCGCTGCCAGTCCGATGCCCGGCGCGTCGTACATGGTCGCCAGCATGTCATCCATGAGACGGCGGAGATCGGCATCCACGCGCTCGATGGGTTTTGCCTTCCTGCGCAGGGTCGGATCGGGGAGCGTGAGGATGGGTCTGATTGCCATTGAGGGGCTGAGATAGGATTGCGGCGCCTACGGGTCAATATGTTCCTGTTTTGGTCCAGACGGGCCGCGAATCGGTCTATCTTGGCCGAATGGCCTTAGAGCCCATCAGACTAGGCAGCATCACGCTCGACCCGGTCATCGTTCTGCTTGCCCTCGCGGGTCTTGCCGTGCTCGCGCTCATCGTGCTCGCCGTGGCCCTGATCATGCACATGAAGGGGCGGCGTCGCGAGGTCGAAGCGCAGGCCACCGAGCTCGCCGAGCTCAAGGGCCGCTTGCAGACCTTCGCCGAGATCAGCGTCGCGCGCCAAGGCGACGTCGCCCGAGCGGTGAATGAGCGGCTCGACCGCATGACGCATAGCGTCGGTTCCGACCTCAACGAGACGGCGCGCAAGACAAACGAGTCGATCTCAAAGCTGCATGAGCGGCTCGCGGTGATCGACACGGCGCAGAAGAACCTGACCGACCTCTCGACCAACATGGTGAGCCTTCAGGAGATCCTCGCCAACAAGCAGGCGCGCGGCGCTTTCGGCCAAATGCGCATGGAGTCCATCATCATGGACGGGCTGCCGAAGGGCGCCTATTCGTTCCAGCCGACGCTGTCCAACGGCAAGCGGCCCGACTGCCTCCTGCACATGCCGAACACGCGCGCCGGCGTGGTGATCGACGCCAAGTTTCCGCTCGAAGGATTCGAGGCGTTCCGCATCGCGCGCCGCGACGAGGAGCGGAAGGAAGCGGCGCGGCGCGTGCGCGTCGATGTCGCCCGCCACGTCGAAGCCATGGCCGAGCGCTATTTTCTCCCGGGAGAGACGCAGGACACAGCCATCCTGTTCGTGCCGTCGGAGTCGGTCTATGCCGACCTCGCCGAGCATTTCGACGATCTCGTGCAGAAGGCGCACCGCTCCCGTATCGTGATCTCCTCGCCGAACATGCTCATGCTGGCGGTGCAGACCATGCAGGCGATCCTCAAGGACGTGAAGATGCGCGAGCAGGCCCATCTCATCCAGCGCGAGGTAGCGCGGCTGATGGAGGACATGAGCCGTTTCACCGAGCGCGTGCTCGACCTCCAGCGCCATTTCGGCCAGGCCAACGCCGATATCGAGAAGATCCTTACTTCATCGGAGCGGATCGCCGCACGCGGGCGAAAGATCGAGACGCTCGAGTTCGAGGAGACCGCGCCTACGCCCGAGATCGAGCATGGTAACGGCGCCGCGCCATCGTCCCTGCCCTCTCCCCCGCGTGGAGACGTACTTGACCAGCGGCGGAACGGCGGCGCGCGCGTGGTCCGTCAACCGGACCTGCTCGCCAAGGAGCCATGACCACACCTCTACCGCTTTGGCATGGCATCGTGCTCGAGCAGATGCTCGTCGGCGCCGCGGCGAGCCTCGTCAACCTCATCATCCACGCCGTGCTGCTCGGAACCGTGGTGTGGACCGTGCGCAGCCTGGCGCAGAGAGACAGTTTCGTTCCCGGCTTCGTGCAATACACTCTCATCATCGTCGCGACCGGCACATTGCTCATGACGGGACATTTCGTCGAGGTGATGGTGTGGGCGATCACCTATGGCTTGGTCGGCGTGGCGCCCGCCAGCGTCCAGCTCATCTATCTCGCTTTCGACAATTACACGACGCTCGGCTATGCCGATCTGGTCGCGCCGGAGCAATGGCGGCTGCTGCGGCCCATGACGGCATTGAACGGCATCATGCTGATCGGCTGGTCAACGGCGGTGATCATCGAGATCTTGCGTCGCGGCGGCCAGACGGCGCCTTCGATCGACTAGCCACTCGCGGCGGTCCATACCTCCGCCCTCGTGGGGGCTAACTATTTCTTGCGGGCAGGTGATTTCTTGGCAGCAGCGGAGGAGCGCTTCTTGGCCGCGCGCTTCCGCGCCGCCTGCTCGTGCTTCTCGCCATAACGCATGCCTTCGAGCTTCATGCCGTCGGGATCGAGGAAGAACACGGCATAGTAGTCGTCGTAATACTCACCGGCTGGATCGACGATGGTCGCGCCCTGTTTCTCGAGGAACGCCTGCAGTGCATCGACGTCCTTCCGACTGCGCAGACGGAAGGCGTAATGATGAAAGCCGATATCGCCTTTGCGGTATTTGTGCCTCATGCCTTCCTCGTCGGCGGCAGCAATCCAGAACAGCGTCTTGCCGTTCGCCCAGCCCATCATGCTGCCGGCATATTCGGCCTCGACGCCGAAGCCCAAGAACGCCATCAGCGGAGCATAGAAGGCCTTCGATGTCTCGAAATCGCCGACGCTGACCACGAGGTGGTCGATCCCTGTCACGCGCACCATGAAGCTTTCTCCTCTAACCTGCCTCTCTCAAGGATAACGCCTTATACGCGCCTGGCGT
>DATJZL010000062.1:0-3971 GCA_035499115.1 Methyloceanibacter sp.
CAGCTCGACCTCGTCAGCTGCGGCCATGCCGTCGGGCACCGGCCTCGATCGCTTCGCCCAAGCCTTCCCGGAGCGCTGCTTCGACGTCGGTATCGCCGAGCAACATGCGGTGACGTTTGCGGCCGGGCTCGCCACCGAAGGTTATAAGCCGTTTGCCGCCATCTACTCGACCTTCCTCCAGCGCGCCTATGACCAGGTGGTGCACGACGTGGCAGTGCAGGGGCTGCCAGTGAGATTTGCCATCGACCGCGCCGGCTTCGTCGGCGCCGACGGCCCGACCCATGCAGGCTCCTTCGACGTCGCCTATCTCTCCTGTCTCCCCGGCATGGTGGTCATGGCCGCGGCCGACGAGGTTGAGCTGATGCATATGGTGGCGACGGCAGCCTCGATCGACAACGCGCCGTCGGCGTTCCGCTATCCGCGCGGGGAGGGGACTGGCATCGTGCTGCCGAAGCGCGGCACGCCGCTTCCCATCGGCAAGGGGCGGGTGTTGCGTGAAGGCTCAGCGGTCGCGCTGCTGTCGTTCGGCGCGCGGCTTCCCGAATGCTTGGTGGCCGCCGACCAGCTTGCGGGCTTCGGCTTGCCGGCGACCGTGGCCGACGCGCGTTTTGCCAAGCCTCTCGACATGGACTTGCTTCGCCAATTGGCCGGCAACCACGAGGTGCTGATCACCGTCGAAGAGGGATCGTCAGGAGGTTTCGGAGGGCAGGTTCTTCAGGCGCTCGCGCGCGAAGGTCTGCTCGACCGGGGCTTGAAGGTGCGGACGCTCACCTTGCCAGACCGCTTCATCGAGCAGAACAAGCCAAATGTGATGTATGCCGAAGCAGGACTCGATGTGGCCGGTATCGTGGCCTCGGTGTTCTCGGCGCTCGGCAAGGATGCCGCTGCCGCCGGCGTCGTCCGCCTCGCTTAGTCAGTCGAGCTTACAATCGGCGGCAAATTTCTCGACTGCGTCGGCGCGGCCTTGCTCGGCGAGCGTTGCCGTCGCCCCGCCCATCTTGACGATCACCGGGCCCTTCTCGCGCAACACCGCGAGCACGGGCTTGACCTTGATGTCGCTCGCCTCGCCGAAGATGGCCCCGTTCGCATCAGCCGTCTCGCCGTCGAGTGACGCCGTTGCAGTACCGGCACTGAGCGCGATCGCGAGCTTCTCCCCGGGCCTGGCGCCAACGATGTCCTGATGCAGATCGAGCACGGCGACGTCCATTCCATTGAAGCAGGACAGAAGGAAGAGGGGGGCCTTGGCGGGATCGACCGGACCATAGGCGAGCGTCACCAACGACCCGTTCGACTTGCTGATCCAAACCAGGGTGTCCTCCGCCGAGACTAGGCCCACGCGCGCAAGAGCGCCGACAACAACAGCGAACGCAAAGAGGGAGCGCGCCAAGGGTCTGATCATCATGGCAGAAGTGCTTTCATGGGGCTTTAGTTGCGAGCAGCGGCGAGGCGGCACAGAGGAAGCCTCGCCCGGCGACTTGTTTAGTCGAGCGGGCAACCCTTAGCAAACTTGGCGAGAGCCTCGGCGCGGCCTTTCTCCGGTAGCGTCTTCGTGAGCTTACCGGCCGTCGTGGTTACCGGGCCCTTGGCTTCGAACAGTTCGAGCACGGGCTTAACCTTGAAGGTCTTGGCCACAGCAAAGTGGAAGCCCGACATTTCGTCGGTCGTGACTTTGCCCTTGAGCGAGGCTTTTAGCGTCCCGGCATTGAGCTCGATGGTGACCGGCTCGCCCACCTTGCTGCCCGGGATGTCCTCGTAGAGGGTCATCTCCGTCGACTTCTTTTTGGGATTGCATTCGATCCAGAACAGCATGTCCTCGGGCGAATCCGCGGCGCCATAGACCAAGAGCGCATTGCCGTCGGTGACCTGCCCCATCCATACGAAACCGGGCACACCCTCGCTGGTCGCCGCCGTCAGCGTCAGCACGGAGAGAGCGCCAGCAATAGCGGTAAGGCAGATCCGCCTAGCGCCTCGCGGGGGAGCCATTGGCCCGCGCCCTCCGACCGTTGGTCTTGGCTGGCGGCGGCACGGCGAAGAAGCCCCTAAAGCCGGGGTCGAACTCATGATAGTTGCAGGTGAGCTCGTCGCCGGCGGCGATGTCAACCAGGGCATAGCCCTTGTCGAAGATGCGGAAATCGGTGTTTGGCGAAAGGCTGTGGTTCATGAAGCGCCCATTGTCGCTGTCGACGATCACCACGCCTGGCATTTCGAGGTGCGGGTAGGAGTAGCGGGCGATGAAATCCTGCATATGGGGAGGCAGCCCCTCGATTTCGTACGGATGCACGAACACATCGAATTTGGTGTTCAGACTCCACATGAGATGGCCGCGCGCCACGGGCTCGGCGGCGAACACGCCGATGCCTTCGATCGAGCTCTGGGCCAAATAGGTGCTGATGAGCAGCATCGTTCAGCTCCTTGAACGGGGAGAGTGAGGATTGTTGGCGGAATGCAGGAGCGCCTTGGGCGCTCCGGTACTGTCGCCGCTGGCGGTGTCCATCAGGCTCCGCCTTGAGCTTGGCTTGCCGCGAGCACGAGCTTGCGCTTTGCCCGCTGAAGGGGCCGCGCGCGCCGCAGGGCCTCGATGCGTCTTGCGAGATAGGGCGAAAAATGGCCGGCATAGCGCTGCCAAAGCACGGGGCTCCGCCAGTCTTCTCCAGTCACGTGCCCGCGGCACAAGGGAGAGCCGCACTCGCAGTCGAACTCGTCATAGGGCGAGCCGTCGCACATGGCGTAGTCGATCGTCACCTCTTCGCCGGGGAGGATGCGGGCAAGCGCGACGATGGCGACCTGTCCGTCAAGACCCGCATTCGGCTCGCAGGAATGGTTGATGAAGTCGGGCGCCTCGTCGGGAGAGAGCGAGGCGAGGTAAAGGCCTTCCTCGACCTGCACAGTGTGACGCCTGATCTCGACTGGGAGCTCGTCCAGCTCCTCAGCCGTCACGATCCGGCCGCTCCACACGCCGATCAGCTCGCCGGGCTCAATCACCTCCCGGGCGAAGACGGCTTTGCCGCCGGTCACGTCACGATTTTGGACTTCACATTTGTCGGTGAGGTAAGCCGTACAATGGTCTGGGCTCACGAGACCTCCGCGTGTCGCGCCGAGCGGAGCGCTCCGCAGTATATAGATGGGCGGTGCCCGGCCGCTCCCGGCTCGACAACCGCGCGCAGGGAATCCCCCGTCGCGCGGAGAAGCATAAGAGAAGCTCACGTGCCCATCTACAAAAAAACGCGTCTCGATCAATTATTGGTGGATAGCGGGTTGGCGCCGACCCGGTCGCGTGCCGCCGACCTCGTGCGCAGCGGCTGCGTCAGTGTCGGCGGTGTTCCGGCGCTGAAGCCAGGCGCGCTGGTGAGGGCTGATGCGAGCCTCGCGGTCAGCCCCGATGCTCCATCCTATGTCTCGCGCGGCGCGCTAAAACTCGAGGCGGCGCTCGACTCCTTTGGTTTCGAGGTTGAGGGGAGGGTGGCGCTCGACATCGGCGCCTCGACGGGGGGCTTTACCGAGGTTCTGCTCGCGCGGGGCGCCGTCAAGGTCTATGCCGTGGATGTCGGGCACGACCAGCTCCACGCCAAGCTTCGGGCCGATCCACGGGTCGAGGTGCTTGAGGGCGCTGACGCACGGAGCCTCGACGCCACGATCGTCGAGGAAAAAGTCGGAGCCATCGTGGCCGACGTCAGCTTCATCAGCCTGACCCAGGCGCTTCCTGCGGCGCTGAGCGTTGCCGCGGCGGGCGCCTGGCTGATCGCCCTCGTCAAACCGCAATTCGAGGCGGGCCGAAAGGCGGTTGGGAAGGGCGGGATCGTGCGCTCCGAGGCAGAGCGGGAGAAGGCCGTCACCAGGGTCTGGGAATTCCTCGATAACGCGGGCTGGAGGGTGCTCGGCGCGATCCCTTCGCCGGTGCTCGGTCGCGGCGGCAACCAAGAATTCCTGCTCGGCGCGCGTCATGGCGAGTGAGGTCTTGGAGGTCGAGATCG
>DATJZL010000063.1:0-3950 GCA_035499115.1 Methyloceanibacter sp.
ATGCTGCTGACGCACAAGGGCGATCGCATAACCATGGCGAACAGCGTCGAGGCTCGTTACCCGTTCCTCGACGAGAACGTCATCGCGCTCGCCGCCAGGCTACATCCGCGCTGGAAACTTCGTCGCGGGCTCAAGGACAAATATCTCTTGCGGAAGGCGGCCGAGCGTATTCTTCCGGTCGAGGTCGCCCAACGGCGCAAGTCCATGTTCCGATTGCCGTTGGCCGAGAGCTTCTTCATCAGTCCGCCGCCTTTCGTACGCGATCTGATGAGCGAGCAAGCGCTTGCCAAAACCGGCTATTTCAATGTGGCGAGCGTGCAGCGCGACTATCGGAGCTTCGGTGACGCCTCGGGACACAAGCTTGGGACTTTCGCCAGTCTCGGGCTGACCGGTGTGATGGCCACCCAGCTCTGGCACCACCTCTTCCTGGGCGGCGGCCTGTGCGATCTGCCTACGCTCGATTTCAGCGCTGCGGCGTACGGATCCGGGAAGCTCGCAGCCTAGGCGGACCCCGACACGACTCCCGCGATAAGCCTTCTTTAGCATTCCTTCAGCACAGTGACGCGCGCGTGTCATGGGCGCGCGTTACGCGGAGATGGCCGTGGTGGAGATATCCCGGCGCGGTATGCTTGGAGGAGTGGCGATGAGCGGTCTTCTGTGGAACACAGCCGCGCTCAGCACCGAATCGAGTCAACCGCCTTACGGACCCGCGCCAGCGCCTCTCGACGGGCCTGAGCTGCCTTCATTCCGCTATTCACTCGGAGCGCAGAAGACCGAGCAATTCAACGGTGGCACCGCCAAGGAGGCGAACGTCACCGGTTTCCCCGTGTCGGAGAAGCTTGCTGGCGTCTACATGACGCTCGAGCCCGGAGCGCTGCGCGAGCTGCACTGGCACGCCAATGCCGCCGAATGGGCCTATGTCATCGAAGGCAATTGCCGCGTCACCACCATCGATCCCGCCGGCCAATGCGAGATCGTCGATTTCGGTCCAGGCGATGTCTGGTATTTCCCGCGCGGCCACGGCCACTCCATCCAAGGGCTCGGGCCAGGCACCTGCACGTTCCTCCTTGTCTTCGATAACGGCTATTTCTCGGAGTTCGGCACGTTTTCGATCAGCGACTGGATCGGGCACACGCCGCCCGAGGTGCTGGCGAGGAATTTCGGTGTGCCGGCCTCGACCTTCGCCGACTTCCCCAAGAAGGAGGTCTATATCAATACCGGGCCGGTGCCGCCTCTACTGCCCGCCGACCCGGCACCTGGCTCGCTCAACGAGCCTCCGCTCACACATCGCTACCGCCTGCTCGCGGCAAAGCCGCAGATCTTCGCCGGCGGCACGTTGCGCAAGGTCTCGGCGAACGAATTCCCGATCTCGACCACGATGACCGGCGCGCTGCTGATCATCGAACCAGGCGGCATGCGCGAGCTGCATTGGCACCCGCACGCGGCCGAGTGGCAGTACTACATCAGGGGCAGCGCACAAATGACGGTGTTCGGAAGCCACGGCCGCGCGCGCACGGACCAGTTCGGCGTCGGCGATGTCGGCTACGTGCCGCAGGGCTACGGGCACTACATCGAGAACACGGGCAAGGACGAGGTCGAGATCGTCATCGTATTCAACAACGGCACCTACGAATCGATCGACATCAGCGGCTGGATGGCTGCCAATCCAGCGCTGCTGCTGGCCACCAATTTCGAGGTGCCCGAAAGCGTCTTCGCCGAGTTCCCCAAGGGTCCGGTGATCATGCCGGAACAGGGCTGACGCCCCTTTTTCCGGATCGTGCTCTAGCCGAGGAGCGCGAGAGCTTCGTCGGCAAACTTCTCGGTCAGCTCCTTGGCGCCGATGCCTTCTTGCGGCGGCGCTCCCTGGCCCGACCAGAGCGGCGAGAAATCGGTCAATCCTTTTGCTTCGGCCTTGGCGCGAAGCGGTGCGAGGGCAGGCGTCGCCAGCGGGTAGGCTGGAAGCGTTGAATTGTTGATCGGGCCCTGCTCGCGGATGACGCGGTTCAGAATCGAGCGGGCCGGCTTGCCGCTCAGCACGTTGGTGATGATCGTCTCGCGGCCCTGCTTGCGCAGAGCTTCGCGGTGCAAGGCCGAGATGGTGGCCTCCGGGCAACCGAGATATGCGGTGCCGATCTGCACGCCGGCCGCGCCAAGCACGAAGGCCGCCGTGATCGAGCGCCCGTCGCCGATGCCGCCCGCGGCGATCACCGGAACCTTCACCGCCTCGACGATCTGCTGAACGAGAGCGAGCGTGCCGATCTGCGTGGCGACATCGGTCTCGAGGAACATGCCGCGATGACCGCCGGCTTCCGCGCCTTGAGCGATGATCGCATCGACGCCGTGCTCGGCGAGCCAAAGCGCTTCGCGCAACGTCGTGGCCGAGCTGATGATTTTGCAGCCCGCCTTCCTCACGCGCGCGACTAGCTCGGACTCGGGCAATCCGAAATGGAAGCTCACCACAGCGGGCTTGATCTGCTCGATCACGCGACAGGTCGTAACCGTGAACGGAACGATGGTGGCCTTGAGCGGGACCTTGGGCGTCTCGGCGCCGAGCTCGGCATAATACGGCGCGAGCTTGTTGAGCCAGGCGGCGTCGCGCTCGGGATCGGCGGGCGCCACGTGATGGCAGAAAAAATTGAGGTTGATAGGCTTCTTGGTGCGCGCCCGGAGCGTGGCAACGCCTTCCGTGATCTTCTCGTCGGTGAGCGCGGCGCACGGATAAGATCCGAGCCCGCCTGCCTCGGTAACGGCGACAGCCATGTCGATGCCGGTCGCGTTCGCCATCGGCGCTTGGATGATGGGAAGCTCGACGCCAAACAATTCGAGCAGTCGTGTGTCAGGCCAGGACATGGAGAGCCCTCGCGATGATCAACCCTTTTCTTGCCGGCGCTTGCCCAGGAGGCGCAAGCGGAGGGCATTCAGCTTGATGAAGCCAGCCGCGTCCTTCTGGTCGTAGGCGCCGGCATCGTCCTCGAAGGTGACGATCTTGTCGGAATAAAGCGATTTCGGACTCTTGCGCCCGATGACGATGACGTTGCCCTTGTACAGCTTGAGCTTCACCTCGCCTTCGACATGCTCTTGGCTCTTGTCGATGAGCGCCTGAAGCATCTCGCGCTCGGGCGAGAACCAGAAGCCGTAATAGACGAGCTCGGCATAGCGCGGCATCAAGCTGTCTTTCAGATGCATCGCCTCGCGGTCGAGCGTGAGCGACTCGATCGCCCGGTGCGCGACATGGAGAATGGTGCCGCCCGGCGTCTCGTACACGCCGCGCGATTTCATGCCGACATAGCGGTTCTCGACGAGATCGACTCTGCCGATGCCGTTGTCGCGGCCGAGCTCGTTCAGCCTGGTGAGCAGAGCGGCCGGCAACAGCGCCTTGCCGTCGACCGAGATGGGATCGCCGCCTTTGAAGCCGATGGTGACGATGGTCGCCTTGTCGGGCGCCTCCTCGGGCGCGATGGTGCGCTGATAGACGTAAGGCGGCGGCTCTTGCGCCGGATCCTCCAGCACCTTCCCTTCCGAGGAGGAGTGCAGCAGGTTGGCATCGACCGAGAAGGGCGCTTCGCCGCACTTGTCCTTGGCGACGGCGATCTGATGCTTCTCGGCAAACTCGATCAGGTCGCTGCGCGATTTGAAGTGCCACTCCCGCCAGGGCGCGATCACTTTGATGTCGGGGTTGAGCGCGTAATAAGTGAGCTCGAAACGCACCTGGTCATTGCCCTTGCCGGTCGCACCATGGGCGACGGCATCGGCGCCGGTCAGCTTGGCGATCTCGATTTGCCGCTTGGCGATCAGCGGCCGGGCGATGGAGGTGCCGAGCAGATAGACCCCCTCATAGAGCGCGTTAGCCCGGAACATGGGAAACACGAAGTCGCGCACGAACTCCTCGCGCAGATCCTCGACGAAAATGTTCTGCGGCTTGATGCCGAGCAGCAGCGCCTTCTTGCGCG
>DATJZL010000064.1:0-4658 GCA_035499115.1 Methyloceanibacter sp.
CGCCCTCGCGCGCCGGGCGAGGGATTTCAAGGCCAGGCCGCAAACCCCCTCACCCCAGCCCTCTCCCTGCAGGGGAGAGGGGGATTGCGCCATGCTCGCAGTGAGGGCAATCCGCGGCTCTTATTCATGCAGTCGTCGGGAGGGCTGACCTCGGCCCATCTGTTCAGGGGCAAGGACGCGATTCTGTCGGGGCCGGCCGGTGGCGTGGTCGGCGCGGTCGAGACGGCAGCGCTTGCGGGTTTCGCCAAGATCATCGGCTTCGATATGGGCGGCACCTCGACCGATGTCTGCCACTACGACGGCATCTACGAGCGAAGCTTCGAGAGCGTCGTCGCCGGCGTGCGTGTGCGCGCGCCGATGATGCTGATCCACACCGTCGCGGCCGGGGGCGGCTCGATCATCCATTATGACGGCGCGCGCTTTCGCGTCGGCCCCGATTCGGCAGGAGCCGATCCCGGTCCCCTTTCCTACCGGCGCGGCGGCCCGCTCACCGTCACCGACGCGAATGTCATGACGGGCAAGCTCATCCCCGATTTCTTTCCACGCATCTTCGGACCGACGCACGACCAGCCGCTCGATCGTGACGCAGTGCGCAAGGGATTCAAAGCGCTCGCGCGGAAGCTCGGGGACGGCAAGACGCCTGAAGAGGTGGCCGAGGGCTGCATCAGGATCGCGGTCGAGAACATGGCGAATGCAATCAAGACCGTCTCGGTGCAGCGCGGCTACGACGTCACCGAATATGTGCTCAATGCCTTCGGCGGGGCCGGCGGCCAGCACGCCTGCCTTGTCGCCGACGCGCTTGGCATCACATCGGTGCTAATTCATCCGCTCTCGGGCGTGCTCTCGGCTTATGGCATCGGGCTTGCTTCGATCAGCGCGATGCGATCGAAGGCCGTGCTCGTACCCCTCGACGAGGTCGGACTTGCGACTCTTGCCTCGATACGTG
Source organism: Methyloceanibacter sp. (assembly GCA_035499115.1). Classification (GTDB taxonomy): domain Bacteria; phylum Pseudomonadota; class Alphaproteobacteria; order Rhizobiales; family Methyloligellaceae; genus Methyloceanibacter. Next base: position 947 of record DATJZL010000064.1, read on the forward strand.
CTCCGCTCGATGACGAAGTGAGGCAAGAGCTCGTGCGGCAGGGCGTGGCCGAGCGCGTCATCACCGTCACCGGTCAGGCGCATCTTCGCTATGCCGGTACCGACAGCGCCATCCCCATTCCGGTGGCGAGTCTTGCCGGCATGCGCGCTCTGTTCGAGATTGCGCATCAGAAGCGCTTCGGCTTCACCAGCCCCGGCAAGGAGATCGAGATCGAGGCGGTCGAGGTGACGGCGGAGGGCGGTGGCGAGCAGGCAAAGGAAGCCGAGCTCAAGCTGAGCGATGCGCCGCCGGACGTCGAGACGCCGAGCGCATTCTTCACGCATGGTGCTTGGCACGAGGCACCCGTCATTCTTCGCAGGAGCTTCAAGCCGGGCATGAGCATCGTGGGCCCTGCCCTCATCATCGAGGATCACCAGACGGTCGTGGTCGAGTCGGGCTGGCAGGCCCAGGCGACCGCGAAGAACCATCTACTGCTCGCCCGCATCGCCAAGCGGCCAGAAGCGCGCGCCGGAAAGCAGGCCGATCCTGTCCTGCTCGAAGTGTTCAACAATCTCTTCGTCTCGGTCGCCGAGCAGATGGGCTACGCGCTGCAGAACACGGCGCGCTCGGTCAACATCAAGGAGCGGCTCGATTTCTCCTGCGCCATTTTCGATGCGCGCGGGCGGTTGGTCGCGAATGCCCCGCATATTCCCGTCCATCTCGGCTCGATGGACCGGAGCGTCGAGACGGTGCTGCGCGAAGCTCCGTCCCTCAAGCCGGGCGATGTGTGGATGCTGAACGCGCCCTATAACGGCGGCACGCACCTTCCCGACATCACCGTGATCACGCCGGTATTCGCCGAGCGCGGGCCCGATCTTCTGTTCTTCGTCGCGGCGCGCGGGCATCATGCCGATATCGGCGGCCTAACACCGGGCTCGATGAGCCCCAAGGCGGTGTCCATCGAGCAGGAAGGGATCTATATCGATCCGTTCAAGCTGGTCGAAGCCGGGCGCTTCCGCGAGGACGCTGTGCGCAAGCTCCTCACCGATGCGCCCTACCCCGCGCGCAACCCCGCGCAGAACATCGCCGATCTGAAGGCTCAGGTCGCCGCCAACGAGAAGGGCGTCGCCGAGTTGCACGCCATGGTCCGTCATTACGGGCTTGCCACGGTCCGCGCCTATATGGGCCACGTGCAGGACAATGCCGCTGACGCCGTCGCCAAGGTCATCGCCAAACTCAAGAACGGGCGCTTCGAGGTGGAGACCGACCAGGGCAGCGTGATCAAGGTCGCGCTCAAGATCGATCGCAAGAAGAAAACCGCGATGGTCGACTTCACCGGAACGAGCGGGCAGTCCCGAGACATGTTCAACGCGCCCGAGCCGATCACGCGGGCCTGCGTGCTCTATGTCTTCCGCACCTTGGTCGATGACGATATCCCGCTCAATGCGGGCTGCCTTCGCCGCATCAAGATCGTCGTGCCGAAGGGCTCGATGTTGAGCCCGCGTTTCCCGGCGGCCGTCGCCGGCGGTAACGTCGAGACGAGCCAGACGGTGGTGAACTGTCTTTACGGCGCACTCGGCGTGCTCGGCTCGGCGCAAGGGACGATGAACAATCTCACCTTCGGCAATGAACGCTTCCAATATTACGAGACGATCTGCTCGGGCACGCCGGCTGGCGAAGGCTTCGACGGCGCCGCTGCCGTGCAAACCCACATGACCAATTCGCGGCTGACCGATCCCGAAGTGCTGGAGCTCCGCTATCCCGTACTGCTCGAGCGCTTTGCCATTCAGCGCGGCTCCGGCGGCAAGGGCAAGTGGCGCGCCGGCGACGGCACACTTCGCGTGATCAGGTTCTTGGAGCGCATGGAGTGCGCCATTCTGTCGGGCTTCCGCAAGGTGCGACCTTTTGGGACGCAGGGCGGGGAGGACGGCCAGCTCGGCGAAAACTGGGTGCGGCGCAAGGACGGGCGGATCGAGCGGCTCAAGGGCTCGGACCAGACGCTGCTCGACCCCGGCGAAGCCATCATCATCAAGACACCGACCGGCGGCGGCTTCGGCAAGAAGAGCGATCGTCGCTGACCCCTCACCATTTTGCGCTAAGCTATCGGCATCACCACTGGGAGGCGAGCCATGGCCGCATCCAAGAATGGCGTCGTCGCTGCCACCCTCGATTACGAGCAATGGCTCCGCCGCCAAGTCGATGTCGTGGAGGCGGATCTCGAGCTGAAGCATCGGCAAATGGCCGGCTCGCTGTTCGCCTTCTTGCGCGGAACGTTCTATCGTTGGGAGCCGCTCTTTAGGGAGGTTTGTGCAGACCTCGTCGAGGCTCCGCGCGTTCTCGCGGTGGGCGATTTGCACGTGGAGAATTTCGGGACGTGGCGCGACAAGGAAGGAAGGCTGGTCTGGGGCGTGAATGATTTCGACGAAGTCGCCGATATGCCCTACGCCGTCGATCTTGTGCGGCTCGTGACGAGCGCCATCCTCGCCGAGCGGGAGAACAAACTTTCGATCAATGCGGCCGACGCCGCGACGGTGGTGCTCCAAGGCTATACCGAATTCTTGGAAGCGGGTGGCAAGCCGTTCATCGTTGAAGAGAGCCACCCCAATTTGCGCGAGATGGCGCTCGGCGCGGAGCGCGATCCGGTGAAGTTTTGGTCGAAGCTGAGCTCTGCGCTTCCTGTGACGCCGCCGAAGCGCGTGCGGCGCTTGCTCGGCAGCGCGCTCCCGGACGGCACCGGCGGGATCGCCTACTCGCACCGTATTGCCGGCGAAGGAAGTCTCGGCCGGCCGCGTTATGTCGCGACCGGCTCGTGCCACGGCGGCTTGGTTGCGCGTGAGGGAAAGGCATGGCTGCCCTCGGCATGGGGCTGGGCCAAAGGCAAGCCCAAGCACCGAGCCTATGCGATTCGCCTGCTGAAGCGCTCTGTCCGGCAACCCGACCCCTATTACACAGTCGAGGACGGCTACGTGGTGCGCCGCATCGGACCGCATTGCGGGAGAATCGAGCTCGCAGACTTTCCCAAGCGGCGCGACGAACGGCTGATCCTGAAAGACATGGGGCGCGAGACCGCCAATTTGCATCTGGCGACGCCTCGCCAGCAGACCAAGCTGCTGCGCGACCTCGGCGAAAGAAATTTGGATTGGCTCGCCAAAGCGGCGCACGCAATGGCAAACGCCACCAAGCAGGACTGGGAGGACTTTCGCTCCGCCAAACTGGCGGAAACTAGCTAGCTCGCCAAGCTCACCGAGTCGTTGCCGACAAAAATCCGATCAGCACGGCAAGGCGCGTGTCGCGGCAGAGGGCTTGGCCAAGGCTCTCGATCTATTGGATGCCGCTAATGTCCATCACGATCGGTGCGTGATGATGCGCGGTGTGAGCGCCGAATGGGGCGCCCTGCACGAACACGTCTTTCCCCACGAAATTCTTGATGGTCTGAGCCATTTGGTCGTTCGAGGAAAAGATCTGAATTTTGCCCACCTTCTCGCTCTCGTCGATGTGGTCATCGCCGGCGAGGCAGGTCGGCATCAGCGGGGTGAGGATGAAAGCCTGCTCAGGCTGGCCGTTGGCGTCCGTGAAGGTGCCCTCGGACAGGACGCCTTCGATGATGGTTGTGGCCTGTCCTGCCTGAAGACAGACGGCATAGGCGGACGCAGGTGCAAGGACCAGGAGAGTCAAGGCGATGGGGAGTAGCAGTCGCATGGAACGCTCGCGTGTAGATCTGAAAGTCGGTCGT
>DATJZL010000065.1:0-9762 GCA_035499115.1 Methyloceanibacter sp.
TCGACGCGGGTCCGGCATCCGCCTTGCCGCCGCGATCCCGAGGGGATGTCGTTCTCTTTGACCAGCCCCGCTTTGGGTGGCTTGGCCCCGAAAGCCAACGTCTAGACAGATGTCGCTGGTGGCGTCTCGGCCGCGATTCAAGCTCCTAAAGCGGGAGCTGCGAAACATGCACGGCTAAACTAGTTGGCTTGCTCGCCTTCGACCTTGTCGTTGCCTCTGACCTCGGCCCAACGTGGCGACGCCTTCCAAATCATATTGCCCGAGCTTTGGGGAGCAGAGCCTGCCTCAGCAGAACCATCCGGCCCGGCAGCCTGCGGCGAAATCGGCATCGGAGCAGACGGAGCAGATCCGTAGCCCGGCGGAGGCGCGAGCGGCGCGCGGTCGATCGATCCCCTTGGCTCATCGGCGACTGACGGTCCTGGCGCACTCGCTTCCGGAGCGCCGCAGGACAGCAAAGCTGTTCCAGCAGCCACTATGGCAACGCACGTCAGCAGTCTCTTCATGTCGAGGGTTCCCATGCGGGTAAGACAGGCTATCCCCGAGGCGTTAGCAGAGTGTTTCGGCCTCCTCCTTGTGGCAGGCGCGCGGGTCTCCATATCTAAGTGCAAGAAACCAAGGGCCGTTCGCCCCTTGGTCAAAGGCTTCGAGGAGGCCTGGAATGAGTTATTTCCGCACTGCCATCCTGCTCGCGGCGATGACCGCGCTGTTCATGGGCATTGGCTTCCTGATCGGCGGCCAGTCGGGCATGGTCATTGCGCTCGCCGTCGCCGCGGCGATGAACCTCTTCGCCTATTGGAATTCGGACAAGATGGTGCTCTCCATGTATGGGGCGCGCGAGGTGGACGAGCGCTCCGCACTCGAGCTCGTTTCGCTGGTCAGGCATCTCGCCGGTGCCGCGGACATCCCCATGCCGCGCGTCTATGTCATGGAGAATCCGCAGCCGAACGCCTTCGCCACGGGCCGCAACCCCGAGCATGCCGCCGTCGCGGTGACGACCGGTCTTCTCAATACCGTCAACCACGAGGAGCTGTCCGGCGTGCTCGCCCATGAGCTCGGCCATATCAAGCATCGTGACACACTGTTGATGACCATTACCGCGACCATCGCCGGCGCGATCTCGATGCTCGCCAATTTCGGCTTCTATTTCGGCGGGCGGAGCAACAATAGCGGCAATATCGGCTTCGTCGGCTCGCTGCTGCTGCTGATCCTCGGCCCGCTCGCTGCGGGGCTGGTGCAGATGGCGATCAGCCGGACGCGGGAATACGAGGCCGACCGCGAAGGTGCCGAGATCAGCAAGCGCCCCCTCGCGCTTGCCTCCGCCTTGGAGAAGATCGCGGGAAAAGCGCAGCAGATCCCCAATATGCCGGCCGAGCGCAATCCCGCCTCGGCGCATCTCTTCATCGTCAATCCGCTATCAGGTGCGCGCATGGACAATCTCTTCTCCACGCACCCGAACGTCGAGAACCGCGTGGAGCGGCTCGAAGAGATCGCGCGCGAGATGGGCGAGAGCCCAGCCCCCTCTCCTGCTCCGTCGAGCGAGCAATTTTCCGGCCCGTGGGCCTCATCTCCTTCGGCTGCGCGTCGCGGCCCTTGGGGCTAAGCCCCTACAGCAATCCATGACCACACCCGACAAAGAGGCGCGGGACAGGGCGCATATGCGCGACCTTCAGGTCGGGCTGCCGGCGCGGCGCGCTGCGGCCGAGCTTCTCGATGCCGTTCTCCAGAAGAAGCAGGCGCTCGACGACATTCTCGGCCGCTCGCTGGAAAAGGGCGCCATGTTCAACTTGCCTACCCGCGACCGCGCGCTCACCCGCGCCATCGTGGCGGCGAGCCTCAGGCGCAAGGGGCAGATCGACCAGGTGCTCGCCACGCTCCTCGAGCGTGGGCTCCCGGAGAAGTCGGGCACGCTCTATTCGATCCTGCTGTCGGCAGCAGCCCAGCTCATCTTTTTGAAGACGCCGCCGCACGCGGCGATCGACCTCGCCGTCACGCTCGCCCAGTACGATCCGCGCGCCAAGCGCTACGACAAGCTGGTCAATGCCGTGCTCCGGCGCGTCGCCGCCGAAGGCGAGGCGATCGCGGCGAGCCTCGATGCTCCTCGGGTCAACACGCCGGATTGGCTGTGGTCGCGCTGGGTATCCTATTGGGGCGAGCCGCGTGCCCGCGCCATCGCCACCGCCCATCTGGTCGAGCCGCCGCTCGATGTCACCGTGAAGAGCGAGCCCGCGCTGTGGGCCGAGCGGCTTCAGGGGCGCGTGCTGCCGACGGGTAGTAGCGTCAGGCTGCTGCCCAAGGGTCGCATCGAGGCGCTTCCCGGCTTCGACGAGGGCGCGTGGTGGGTGCAGGACGTCGGCGCCTCTCTGCCGGCACGGCTTCTCGGCGACATCAAGGGCAAGCGCGTTGCCGATCTCTGCGCCGCGCCCGGCGGCAAGACCGCGCAGCTTGCGCTCGCCGGCGCGGCGGTGACAGCCGTCGACCTGTCGAAGACGCGGCTTGGCATGGTGCGCGAGAATCTCGACCGGCTCGGTCTTAAGGCCGAGCTCGTGTTGGGCGATGCGGCGACCTTCGGCGCGGACGATAGATTCGACGCGGTGCTGCTCGATGCGCCATGCTCGTCGACCGGCACGATCCGCCGCCATCCCGACATCCCCTATACGAAATCGCCGAAGGACATCGAGGCGTTGGCCGGCCTTCAAGGGCGGCTGCTCGACAACGCGGTCAAGCTTCTCAAGCCGGGAGGCACGCTCGTCTATTCGACCTGCTCGCTCGAGCCTGAAGAGGGCGAGGCGCAGATCGCATCGCTCATGGTGCGGGACAACGGGCTCCGCCTCGACGAGATCGACAAAGACGAGCTTGCCGGGCAGGCCGAGTGGATCGAGCCGTCGGGCTGCCTCAGGACTTTCCCCTATGAGCTCGAGCTCGACAGCCCCGAATGGAGCGGAATGGACGGATTCTTCGCCGCGCGTCTTGCTCGCGTTGGTTAAACTTCGTTAACCATCGGGCTTGATCCGGAAGGCGAGCGGCCCGACAATGGGCCCCTCAGGATGCGCGGGGAGTGCTTGCGCCCACATCGTATTGGCGCGCGGGGCGGCAGCTTGGAGTTTAGCGGCATGGCGGCTGATTCTCAGGCCTTCGAGCGCGGCCAGCGCGTTCAAGGGACACGCTATGGCGGCCCAGGTGCCTTACGCCGCTTCATGCTCGCGGGCATGGCCTCGATCAGCTATCCGGGCTCGCAGGCCGAACAGCTCCTGCTCGCGCCCCAGGAGCTCAGGACCGCAGACCCGAGCTTCGCCACCGAGCTTTACAACGGACATTTCGGACTTGCCGGCCGGCTCGCGGAGCTCAACGCCGATTCCCCCTTCGAGATCGAGCCGCCTTCGGAGGGCTGGGAGCGCGAGCTTTACGGCTTCGGCTGGCTCCGTCATTTGCGCTCAGCCGGCAGCGAGCTCTCGCGCGAGCAGGCCAAGGCGCTCGTCGGCGACTTCGTCCGGCTCCGCCGCTCGATCAAGGGGCTCGCCTGGCAGCCCGAGATCGTCGGCCGCCGGGTGATCTCCTGGCTGTCGAACTCGGTGCTGATCCTCGATAGCGGCGAGCCGCAGGCCTATGAGGACTTCCTGCGCGCGCTCACCTCGCAACTCCGCTACCTGTCGGCGAGCTATCGCGATTGCCCCGACGGCGTGCCGCGCCTCGTCACGCTGATGGCGCTGATCTATGCCGGGCTGTGCATCGCCGACCAGCAATCGGTGGTCGACCGCTATACGCGCCCGTTCTCCAAAGAGCTCGAGCGGCAAATCCTGCCGGACGGCGGACATATCTCGCGCAACCCCGAGGCGCTGGTCGAGCTTCTGCTCGATCTCCTGCCGCTCCGCCAATGTTTCGTGGCGCGCGACCGCACCCCGCCGAAGGAGCTGACCGACGCCATCGACCGCATCATGCCGATGCTCCGCTTCTTCCGCATCGGCGACGGTACCTTGGCGCGCTTCAACGGCTGCGGGCCGACGCCGACCGACGCGCTCGCCACCGTGCTCGCCTATGACGACGTCGAGGGCTCGCATGTCAGGAGCGCGGTGAACTCGGCCTATGTCAGGCTGAATTGCGGGACGATGCAGCTCATCTGCGACATGGGCCCGGCGCCGGCCGCATCGCTCAGTGCCGACGCGCAAGCCGGCTTCCTGTCGTTCGAGATCGCCTCCGGCAATGCGCCGATGATCGTGAATTGCGGCACGCCGTCGCTCGATCATCAGGAGTGGCTGCCTTACGCCCGCTCGACCGCCGCGCAATCGACGCTGACCTTCGAGGATTCATCCTCGGGCGAGTTCACCGCCGGGGTCGACGGCACGCAGTCCGTGATCGGCTCGCCGCTGGTCGGTCCCGCCAGTGCCCAAGCCACGCTCTCCGACCAAGGCGACAATCTCCGCATCAAGGGCTCGCATGAGGGCTATCTTTCGCGCTACGGGGTGGTGCATTCGCGCCAGCTCCTGATCGCCCAGACCGGCAAGCTCATCTCCGGCGAGGACAAGCTCGCCGCGCCGAAAGGGCTGTCGAGCCCCGAGGGGCTCATCGCCGGGGCCTATGCCATCCGCTTCCACCTCCACCCGAGCGTGAGCGCGGCGCTGTCCGAAGACGGGCAGAGCGTCAATCTCCTGCTCAAGACCGGCGAGACGTGGCGCATCAGCTCCAACGCGCCCGAGACGGCCATCGAGGAGAGCTTCTTCCTGGCCGATGCGCGCGGGCCGCAGCGGACCTCGCAAGTCGTGCTGAGCGGCATGATGGGAGAGGCCTACGAGGTCAGGATCGTGTGGAATATCGAGCAGATCGGCGCCAATGGCGGCGCCCATCCTCTGGTCGATCCGAACGACGCCCCGCCGCCAGAGGCCTTGCCGCCAGCGGCTTAATCGTTAGCAAGCAAAAAGGTGGATGGCCGGGACAAGCTCGGCCATGACCGGTTTCCTCGTGTGCTAGAACCGTCAGCGTCATGGAACCACGCATCATCAAGCGCGCGCTGCTCTCGGTCAGCGACAAGACCGGACTGGCCGAGTTCGCCACGGCGCTCGCCGGTTACGGGGTCGAGATCGTCTCGACCGGCGGCACCGCCAAGCTGTTGCGCGACGCCGGGCTCGAGGTGATCGACGTTGCCGATGTCACCGCCGTGCCGGAGATGATGGACGGGCGCGTCAAGACGCTGCATCCGAAGATCCATGGCGGGCTGCTCGCGGTGCGCGGCGACGAGGCGCATGAGCGCGCGCTCGAAGAGCACGCCATCCCGCCGATCGACCTTCTCGTGGTCAATCTCTATCCCTTCGAGCAAGCGGTCGCGAGCGGCGCCGACGTCGCCACAGGCATCGAGATGATCGACATCGGCGGCCCGGCTCTGATCCGCGCCGGCGCCAAGAACCACGCAAGCGTCACCGTCATCACCGAACCGTCGGACTATGCCCGCGTGCTCGACGAGATGGCGGCGCATGACGGGGCGACGACGCTTGCCTTGCGCAAATCGCTCGCGGCACGCGCCTTCGCCCGCACCGCCGCTTACGATGCGGCGATCGCGAATTGGTTCGCGAATGTCGCGAACGAGCAGAACCCTGGAAGGCGCGTGCTCGCGGGCCAGCTCGTCGAGGCGCTCCGCTACGGCGAGAACCCGCATCAATGGGCGTCGTTCTATCGCACCGATGAGAAGCGCTCCGGCGTCGCCACGGCCAAACAACTCCAAGGCAAGGAGCTGTCTTATAACAATCTCAACGACACCGACGCCGCCTACGAGCTCGTCGCCGAGTTCGATGCGGAGCGAAGCGCCGCCGTCGCCATCATCAAGCACGCCAATCCGTGCGGCGTGGCGCTCGGGCGCACCCTCGCCGAGGCCTACGCCAAGGCTCTTGCCTGCGATCCGGTGAGCGCGTTCGGCGGAATTGTTGCGCTGAACCGCCCGCTCGACGCCGACGCCGCGCGCGAGATCGTCAAGATCTTCACCGAGGTCATCATCGCGCCGGGCGCGAGCGCCGAAGCGAAGGCGATTCTCGCCGAGAAAAAGAATTTGCGTCTCCTGCTCGCGGGCGGCCTGCCCGATCCAAAAGCCGAAGGTGTCACCTTCCGTTCGCTCGCCGGCGGCTTCCTCGTGCAGGGACGCGACAACGCCGTGGTCGCGCAACCCGAGCTCAAGATCGTGACCAAGCGGAAACCGACCGCAGAGGAATTCGCCGACCTCATCTTCGCCTTCACCGTGGCGAAGCACGTCAAATCTAACGCCATCGTCTATGCCAAGGACGGCGCCACGGTCGGCATCGGCGCGGGGCAAATGAGCCGGGTCGATGCCGCGCGCATGGCGGCATGGAAGGCGGAAGATGCCGCCAGGGGCCGGGGGTTGGCCACGAGCCCGACGCAAGGCTCGGTCGCGGCGTCAGATGCGTTCTTCCCCTTCCCCGACGGGCTGCAGGTGGTCGCGGAGGCCGGGGCGACGGCGGTGATCCAGCCGGGCGGCGCGATGCGCGACGCCGATGTGATCGCGGCGGCCGACAGAGCCGGCCTCGCCATGGTCTTCACCTTCATGCGTCATTTCCGGCACTGAGAGCGTGGCCGGTCGAGCGGCACATGCCGCCGCTACTGGCCGCAGACGCTTGAACCCGTGGTGCAGACGTAAGGCACCACCACACCGGTAAAGCAGGTCGTATAGAATTGAGCGGTGACGATGTCAGGCTCGAGTTTCGCCTTGGCTGGGACGCCGTTGGGTCGAACGGCCTTCCAGAATGGATCTCCCGGCACCGCGTAAGCCGAGAGCGTGATGTGGCTCCAGCCGCGTGCCCGCTGGAGGGCGTAGGCGCTCTGGAGCGCAAGCGCCTGTGACGTCTCGACAGCCTTTTGCTGCGATCGCGCGCTGTGCGTGGCTTTGATCAATTCGCAACCGGCCTCGGCGGGTTGCACCGGGCAAAAAGCAAACATCAGAACAGCGAGCAGACCGCTGATCGTCGACAGAAAGCCTCTCATGAGTCCCTCCTCCTACCGTTTGGTCTTAGCGTGAATAAGCTCGTTACGCGCGTGACCGGGTTCTGATCTGTAACGCCATCCTCTCCACCTCGGCCAACTCTCTGACGCCCAAAACCCAGGCGAGGATCAGGTAGATGCCCAACCCGACGGCGCACAATAGGCCGGCTCGCATGACAATAGCCGCGACGTGATTGTCCGGTAACAGCTGGATAAGCATGGGCCGCAACGCCAATCCCACCGCGATCGCGACGGCCGTCGCCGCAGCCAATCGCACGGCCGTATCCAGCATGCCGGGCACATTGTCGAGCGTGGTGCCTTTGGCTTCAGCCTCGCGCTCGAAGCGGCGGCGCTGCAGCCAGCCGAGCAGCATGACGTAGACGAGAATCGAGACCGAGCTCGCGACGGCGAGCCCGACAGCACCCCAATATTGGCGAAGAAGCACGTAGAGAGGGATGAGCCCGACCGTGACGATCGTTCCGACGATCGTCGGCAGCCACGTGCTGCCCAAAGCGTAGAAGCCGCGACTGATCACCGTTTGCGCCGCCCAGCCTGAAAGACCGATGCACAGAAACATCAGGATGGTCCCCGTGGCTTGCGCGTCGGCGATGGTGAAGCGGCTGGCGAACAGCCCCCACACCAAATAAGTCAATTCGAAGCCGGCGAGCGTCAGGCAGATCTGCGCCGCGAATGTCGCGAACAGCATCAGCCGCACGGCGTGCGCCAGCACGCCATAGGCCTGCGGAATGCCGCCGGCTGCGGCCATGCGGCTTACGCTCGGATAGGCGCCGACGCCGATCGCCATGCCGAACACCCCGATCGGCACTTTCATCAATGTTCTGCCGTATTGCAGAAAGGAGAGGTCGCCGGCCGCGAGATACGACGCTTGATTCTTGATGATCCACTCGTCGACGATGACGATCGAGAACCCGATCATTATGGGAAACGACAGCCAGAGATAACGCCTGAGGTCGGCATTGCGAAAGGAGAGCACCGGCGACCACCGCAGGTTCGTCCTGAGGCAGCCGTAGAGCGGCAGCCCGAACGGTCCCAAGATCGAGCCGACCAGCACCCCCCAGGCAAATCCTTCGGCCCCCATCGCCGAATGGTAGGTTCCGAGCAACCCGCCGACGATGATGGCGGCCGAGTAGACGAGCGGCGCCATCGCCGGCAGAAAGTGTCGATCGTGCGCCTGGAGGACTGCGGACAACAATCCTCCGACGATGAGGAAGAACTGCGCCGGCAGAACGATGCGGATGAGACGCACCAGCGTGTCCACTTCAACGGGATCGGTGAATCCGGGGGCGACGATGCTGGCCAGTGGCCGAGCAAATACCATCAGCAGCACGATCAGAAGCGTGCCGACGACGGCGACGAAATTCGCCACAACGCTGAAGGCCTCCCAGCCGCCGGTCTCATCGCCGCGTTCGAGGTACTCGAGAAACATCGGGATGAAGACGATCGACAGCGCTCCGGCTGCCAGCAAGTAGTTGAGAAAATCGGGTAACGTGAAGCTGGCGAAGTAGAGGTCGGTCTGTCGGCTGGCGCCGAGGGTGTGGCCGATGACCTGCTCGCGCACGAGCCCCATGATGCGGCTCAGGAAGATCGAGCCGGCCCAGATTGCCGACGCTATGCGGACTGTTCGCGCGGGATCGGCGGCGGGCACGCGAACCTCGTCAGACGTGATGATCGGCACGCGGCAACATCCTGATCCCCTAGTTGGGGTAGGGATCCTGAGTGAGGCCGCCATTGAGCGGCGCCGGCGGGAAATCGAAATGAGGCCCGAAATCGGTGGGCGCCGGAGGCATCTTGGCAGGCCCCCACAAATCTCGCTTCAACTTGCGGTAAGCGGCCCTCTCTTTGGCCGTTATCCCATGCCGAACCTTGGCATGCCCACGATCCATTGGAGCCGCCAGCAGGATCGCTAGCACGATCAACATACAAGCTGTCCAGGCTCTGCCTATCTTCTTCACATTGTCCGCCGCAAACTTCGATCTGAGACTTCGAATATAGGTGGTCGCGCAGGCCGGCGCGACGGCGGTGGTCAAGTCCGGTCATTTCCGGCACTGACATGGCCTACTCGGGCTTCTTGACGATGTCGTAGATCGCGCTGACCGCATCGCCGATCTTGTCGGTGCCGTCGGGCGGCTGGCTGTTGGTCTGCACCGTGATCATCAGGTCCTCGCCGGCGATCCACACATAGAGCGTGCGGTAGCCGAGGCTCTCGCCCTCGTAGAACCATTCCGCGCCGAGAGGAGGCTCGAACATGCGCTTGCCGAGCCCGAGCGCGAAGCCGGCCGGCTCGTCCTTGGTCACGTCGGCGATCGGCTCGGCGGTCTTCATCGAGACGAGCGCCTCCCACTCCTTCTGCTGCGCGGGCGGCACCACCTTGCCGCCGAACACGGCGCGCATCCAGCGATCGACGTCGCGCGCGCTCGACACGGCGCCGCCCGCCGACTGCATCCACGACACGCTCTTGTCGCGCCAGTCGGTGCCGATGAGCGGCGCGTTCCACGGTTGCTTGCAGTCGGGCTGGTACTCGGAGCAGGCCTCGTTCTCGAAATAGCCGTGCGACAGGCGCGTCGTCACCGACTCTGGATAGGTGCTCGCCTCGTAGAAGGTCGAATTGAGCCCTTGCGGCTCGATCACCATCTCATGCACGAGATCGCGGAAGGATTTGCCGGTCGCCTTCTCGGCGATCATGGCGGCGAGAATGTAGTTGGTGTTGCAGTAGTGATAGCCCGTGCTCGCGGGAAACTGGTTGCTCGGGCTCGGATAGACGGCGGC
>DATJZL010000066.1:0-11349 GCA_035499115.1 Methyloceanibacter sp.
ATAGTCGAACAGCTCGCCATTGGCGATCACGCCGACATTGCCCGCCTCGTTGAAGATGGGCTGCTGGCCATTGGTGACGCCGACAATGGCGAGCCGGCGATTGCCCATGCCGATGCCGGGCGCCATGAGATAACCGACGCCGTCAGGCCCGCGGTGCCGGAGTGCGGTCGCCATGCGGCCCACCAGCGCCCGGTCAGGCTCGCTGACGCCTTTGAGATCGACCACACCCGCTATGCCGCACATGATAGCTCCATAGAAATCATGCCCCTTACGCCAACGTTACGTGGGATACGCTCAATGCGCACGTCCAGAGAATTTCGCGTGTGACACCCGGTCGCTGGACTAACTTCGGATTGAGGCCCCTTCCCGACGCCATTGCGTCTTCGTCACACGATCTATATATCCCAGTTATAGGAAGCGCGGGCCATTTTGGCCCGCGTTCGCGCATTTTAATCCCATGAACCTTCGCAATATCGCCATCATTGCCCATGTCGACCATGGGAAGACGACCCTCGTCGACCGGCTCCTTCAGCAGTCCGGCTCCTTCCGCGAGAACCAGCGGGTGGCCGAGCGCGCTATGGATTCCAACGATCTCGAGCGCGAGCGCGGCATCACCATCCTCGCCAAGGTGACCTCGATCGTCTGGAACGGCACCCGTATCAACATCGTCGATACGCCCGGCCACGCCGATTTCGGCGGCGAGGTCGAGCGCATCCTCGGCATGGTCGACGGTGCCCTGGTGCTGGTCGATGCCGCCGAAGGCCCTCTGCCGCAAACAAAATTCGTCGTGTCCAAGGCGCTCAAGATGGGGCTTAAGCCCATCGTCGTCATCAACAAGGTCGACCGCCCCGACGCGCGCCCGCATGAGGTAGTGAACGAGGTGTTCGACCTCTTCGCGGCGCTCGAGGCTTCCGACGAGCAGCTCGACTTTCCGATTCTGTTCGGCTCGGCCAAGGAAGGCTGGATGGCGGCGAGCCCGGAAGGTCCGAAGGACGCCGGCATGCAGCCTCTGTTCGAGCTCGTGCTCGGCCACGTGGCGCCTCCGCGCGTCGAGGAGGGGCCATTCCGCTTGCTCGGCACCATCCTCGAGGCCAATCCCTATCTCGGCCGCGTCGTGACGGGCCGAATCACATCTGGCTCGATCGGTCCCAACCAGCCGGTCAAGGTGCTCGATCATACCGGCAAGCTGGTCGAGCAGGGCCGCGTCTCCAAAGTGCTCGCCTTCCGCGGACTGGAGCGGGTCGCCCTCCACCAAGCCACGGCCGGCGATATCGTGTCTATCGCGGGCCTCCCCGACGCAACCGTGGCGCACACCATCTGCGCGCCCGAGGTGATGGCTCCGCTGCCCGCCCAGCCGATCGACCCGCCTACTCTGTCGATGACGTTCCGCGTCAACGATTCTCCCCTCGCAGGCACCGAAGGCACCAAGGTCACGGGTCGCATGATCCGCGACCGGCTTCTGCGCGAGGCCGAAGGCAATGTGGCACTCCGCGTCACCGAGTCCGAGGAGCGCGATTCGATGGAGGTGGCCGGTCGCGGCGAGTTGCAGCTCGGCATCCTCATCGAAACCATGCGGCGCGAGGGCTTTGAGCTTAGCGTGTCGCGCCCGAAGGTCCTGCTCAAGCGCGGCGAGGACGGCGCGCTGCTTGAGCCGATCGAGGAGGTCGTCATCGACCTCGACGAGGAGCATTCGGGGATCGTGGTGCAGAAGCTCACGGAGCGCAAGGCCGAGCTCGTGGAGATGAAGCCCTCAGGCGGCGGACGGCAGCGCCTCGTGTTCTATGCCCCGACACGTGGGCTCATCGGCTATCAAGGCGAGCTCCTCACCGACACGCGCGGTACCGGCATCATGAATCGCCTGTTCCACGGCTATGCGCCGCACAAGGGCACGATCCAAGGACGGCGGAACGGCGTACTGATCTCGACCGATCAGGGTGAGGCAGTCGCCTATGCGCTGTGGAACCTCGAGGACCGTGGGCCGATGATGATCGAGCCGGGCTGGAAGGTCTATCGCGGCATGATCGTCGGCGAGCACACGCGCGACAACGATCTCGAGGTCAATGTGCTGAAGGGCAAGAAGCTTACCAATGTGCGCGCCACATCCAAGGACGAGGCGGTCCGCTTGACGCCGCCGATCCGCATGGTGCTCGAGCGGGCGCTCGCTTACATCGAGGACGATGAGCTGGTCGAGGTCACCCCCAAGTCGATCAGACTCCGCAAGCGGCACCTCGACCCGAACGAGCGCAAGAAGGCCGAGCGCCAACGCCTTGCCGAGAATGTTGCCTGACATTCCAAGTAAGTTTGCCGTAGAATCCCGCCGGAATTTGCCAATATCGCTGCAAGAGTTCTGATCGATCTCAAGCATTACTCCTGACCGGGAAGTATTTTTCCTTTCATGCGGGCGCGCCGCCCGCAGAACTAATGCTGCCCCAACTCGAAAACAGGAGATCGCTTATGACGAAGACCATTGCTCTGGCGTTGGCCTTGACCTTGGGGTGCACGACCTTCGCCCTCGCCAAGGATGATGAGGACAAAATCCCTGAGGCCGATATGGCGAAGGTGACGGCCGCGCTCGCCGATCTCGGCTGCAAGGACCCCGAAGGCGTCAAGCACGAACAGGAGGGCATCTACGAGATTGACGATGCCAAGTGCAAGATGGGCACCATGGACATCAAGCTCGACAAGGACTTCTCCGTGATCCTCATCTCGCGCTACTGAGCGGCACACACACTTCTCATCATGGGCGAGTCGGCACATGCCGGCTCGCTTTTTCGTTGAAGCGCACACTGGTCGCGCAGTCGCGCAACACCTCTGGGAAAATTGCGACGGCCCCTTTGCCGACAGACGGGAGTTTGCGCTAGGCTCACCTCATGCCCGTCGACGTCGTCCATGTCAGACCAGCAAGACTGAAGGACGCTCCTGCGCTCGCAGCCGCCTATGAAGAGGCGTGGCGCAATGCCTATCAAGGCGTCATCCCGCACCTGTCGCTCGAGCGCATGATCGCGCGGAGAGGGCTGCGCTGGTGGGAGAGCGCGCTCAGACGGCGCACGCCGCTGCTCGTGCTCGACTTCGACGGCGCCGCCGCAGGCTACGTGACTTACGGGCGCTGCCGCTTGGGGCGTGCGCCGTTCCAAGGCGAGATCTTCGAGCTCTACCTGCACCCGACCTATCAGGGCTTCGGCCTTGGCGAGAAGCTGTTCGACGGCGCCCGCACGCGCCTGGCCGAGCTCAGGCTTCGCGGGCTGCTGGTTTGGGCTTTGGCCGACAACGACGCCGCTTGCGCCTTCTATCTTCGCCTCGGCGGCAAGCCCGTCGCTGAGGGATCCGAGACGTTCGGCGAGGTGTCGTTGCGCAAGCTGGCCTTCGCCTGGGCCTGACGCTTAACACGGCATTTTACCGCAAATCTTGGGCCTGCCTTAACGCCCTTTGGCTATGACCTGGCTTCCTCCGGGTGGCTATGGGGACTGATCAAATGGCAGAAGTCGGCTCTCGCGATCGGCTGGTGATGGTCGGTCTGGTCGTACTTGGTTTGCTTACCGTCGTCGCCGGCGTACTTTCTGGCCACTCCACCATCGACTATGTGTTGGGTCGCGATGCTAACGAGGCGGCGCTGAGTTGGGCGCGCCAGATCGATACCGCGCTAGGCGGCACGGCCGAGACCCCTGGCCGCGTCCTCGACAAGGACGTGCAGGTCCTTGACCCGGCCTCATTCCAGCAGAATCTCGCGAGCATGGCGGGCAAGCGCGCGAGCCTTCCCGCCAATCAGAGCTTCTCTCAGCGTGGCTTCGGTCTGATCGAAGCGATCGACCGGCTCACCGGCGGCTGGGCGCTCGGCCGCAGCAACCAGCCGAAGGACGATTTCGTGAGCAAGCTCGATGGCTTCGCCGTGCTCGATGCCGATGAGAAACCGATCGCCACCGCCGGCAATCTCACTTCCGGCAAACTCGCCTCCCTGTTGGCGCTCGGCAATGTGCGCGACGCGCTCGCCGAGTCCAAGCAGGATGATGCCGTCAAGGTCACGAGCACGGATGAAGCGGGCGACGCCCGCGTTGCCTTCGTGCCGGTGGTGCAAGACGGCAAGCTTTCGCGCATCTACGCGTTCTCCCTCGACCAGTCGTCGGCCGCCGCTCTCACCAATGTCGCGCTCACCGTGGCGACGCTCATGGCGAGCCTGTTCATCGTGCTCGGCTTCTCAGTTCCAGCGGCAATCGCCGCGCGGCGCATCCGCGAGCGTTGGCTCGCCGAGGATCAAATTCGCCATCTCGCCTTGCACGATTCGCTCACCGGGCTACCCAACCGGCTTCAGTTCCACCAGCATCTCGACCGCGCCGTGTCACGCGCGAAGCGTCACGGCCAGTTGATGGCGGTGTTCGGCCTCGACCTCGACCGCTTCAAGCATGTGAACGACACGCTTGGCCACGCCACCGGCGATGCGTTGCTCGCAGAGGTCGCGGCGCGCCTCAAGGAAAGCGTCCGCGATTCTGACTTGGTCGGCCGCCTGGGCGGCGACGAGTTCGCCATCGTTGCCGAGGATCTCGCCGCACCTGAGGACGCGATGCGGCTCGCGCGGCGGGTCTGCACCGCTCTCGGCGAGGCTTACCACGTGAACGGCCACGAGCTCTCGACCTCGGCCAGCATCGGCATCGCCATCGGCCCGGTCGACGACGCCGAGCCCTCTGATACGCTGCTCAAGAATGCCGACCTCGCGCTCTATCGCGCCAAGGAGGACGGGCGCAACACGTTCCGTTTCTTCGAGCCGGCCATGGACGCGGCATTGCAGAAGCGCCGGCGGCTCGAGGCCGATCTGCGCGCGGCGCTGCGCAAGAACCAGCTCTATCTCGACTACCAGCCGCAATTCGACCTCGAAAGCGGCAGGCTCACCGGCTACGAGGCCTTGGTGCGGTGGTGGCATCCGACCGAGGGCGAGATTTCCCCCACCACCTTCATTCCAATCGCCGAGGAGACCGGGTTGATCGTTCCGCTCGGCGAATGGATCCTGCACACGGCGTGCAGCTATGCCACCACTTGGCCGCTCGACACCAATCTCGCGGTGAATCTCTCACCCGCCCAGTTCAAGACTCAAGACGTGTACGGTTTGGTGCGCCGCGTGCTGAGCGAGACCGGGCTCGAGCCGCACCGCCTCGAGCTCGAGATCACCGAGGGCATCATCCTCCAGAACACCGACGCGGTGATGGAGACGTTGAAGCGCCTCGATCAGCTCGGCGTGTCGATCGCCATGGACGATTTCGGCACCGGCTATTCGAGCCTCTCTTACCTCACCCGCTTCCCAGTGAAGAAGATCAAGATCGACCGCTCCTTCATCGATACGCTCGGCACCAGCCCGCAGACATCTGCCATCGTGTCGAGCATCGTCGGCCTCGGACAGTCGCTGCACGTCACCATCACCGCGGAGGGCGTCGAGACCGAGGGCCAGGCGGCCATGCTGAAGAAATGGGGCTGCGACCAGGTGCAGGGCTTCTATTACGGCAAGCCCGATGCGGACGTGCCCGAATCGGCGGAAACCGTGAAGGACCGTCCGCTCGTCGCCTGAGAACGCCAAGCGCATCGTTCAGCGGTCCTTGTGTCGGGCGAGACCAACCCGCGCCTTAGTTTTGGGGCAGCGTCGCTCGCCATGGCGCTTGTTGGCTTCATCGGTGCTCCACAGATCGCGGCCCTCCTCGTTCTCGCCCAGCGCGGGCTCGAAGAGCTCTATTCGGCACGCAACACGAAGGCGCTGCTTGCCCAGGGCGCGAGCGAGGCGGGGGGCGCTTTCTATCCCGTCGTCGCTGCCACCCACCTCGCCTGGATCGCATCACTGTTTTTTCTGATATCGCCCGACGCGCCGATCATCTGGCCGCTCGTCGCCTATTATCTTGCGCTGCAGGTCGTGCGCTATTGGGTGATCGCGAGCCTCGGCCGCTTCTGGACGCATCGCATCATCACCGTTCCCGGCGCGGCCATCAATCGCCGCGGTCCTTATCGCCATCTCTCCCACCCCAATTACGCGGTGACGATCATCGAGACCTTCGTTCTGCCGCTTGCCTTCGGCGCGCTCGCGCTTGCCGTCATCATGACGGCGCTATGGTGGGTGGTGATCGCGACCAAGATCCGGCTAGAGGACGAGGCGCTCGCCGCAAGGCGCGCGCCTCAGAGATCGATGGCGACGAAATAGGCCGAGAAGCCCGGCCCGAACGCCATCAAGAGATGCGGGCCTGCGGCGGCCGCCGCCCGCGCGCGGTGAAGCGCAAATAGAGCGGTCGGCGACGACATGTTGCCGAAGTCGCGCAGCACCTCGCGCGACAGAGCAAGGTCCTCGTCCCCGAGCCCAAGCACCTCCTGCGCCGTGTTGAGGATCTTGGCGCCGCCGGGGTGTAACAGGAACCCTGAGAACTCGCCGAGGCTCATGCCGCTCGCGTCGAGAAAGCCCTGTACCGCATCGACCAGATGATTGCGGATGAGACCTGGAAGCTCGGGGCTCAGCACCACCCCGAAGCCGTCTTCCTTGATGTCCCAGCCCATGATGTGCTCGGTGCTCGACCAGAAATGATCGCCGACGGCAAGAATGCGGCCAGCGCCGTCGCCCTCTGCCGACCCTCGAACATTACTGAGGACGACGCCGGCCGCTCCGTCGCCGAACAATGCCGCCGAGACGAACATCGCGAGGCTCGGATCGGCGATGCGGAGGCAAAGGCTGCAAAGATCGACCGTCAGGAACAGCACGTTGCTGCCCGGCATGCCTTGCGCGTAGCGCGCGGCGCGCGAGAGGCCCGCCACGCCCCCGCCGCAGCCGAGCCCGAAGATCGGCAACCGCTCCATCTTGCGGGGAAAGTCGAGGCGGTTCATCAGCATGGCATCAAGGCTCGGGATCGCCAGTCCGGTGATCGTGTTGACCACGAGAGCATCGATGTCCTTGAGCGAGATGCCGGCATCGGCGATGGCGGCGAGCGTCACCTCCTCCAGCAATTGCAGCGCATGACGCTGGAACACCTCGGTGCGCGCCTCCCAGCCGTGGCGCTCGTAGTACCAATCCTTCGGCTGGCAGGCGTAGCGGCTCTCGATTCCGGTATTGGCATAGAGGCCGTCGAGCCGCGCGAGATGGGGGAACACCACCCTCGCCCGCTCGGCGATATCGTCTTGCGAAACTTTATGCGGGGGGACCGCCGTCGCGACCCCGGTGATTGCCACGTCGAACGCCTGCGCCTTTTGGCCGGCCTGTTTCGCCTTGGCGGCGGTTTCGAGCATGGCCTCTCCTCTCGCCGTCATTGCCTCGGCGGGGACTATGAGCGTTCGGCTTTGTGGCAGGCGAGGGGCTCTAAGGGCGCGGCATCGTCAATTCTTCGTGTTGGCGGCTTTTTGACATGCGCCTTGGTCTGCTACGCGGTCCGGCGCTCGTTAACGAGGCTGCCGTCGGCGCCGTGATGCTTGGCTGTATCGCGCTTGCAGTCGAAGCCCTGCGCATCCTTGTCGGCGATGGCACGCGCTTGCTCGTTCGCCTTGGGATTCCCGGGAGTACTCCCCCGAAAGCATGAGCGCGACGAGCCAAAATAGCCGTGGACTTATCAATGTTCGCATCGCCTATAGGGGGTAAGTTCGCGTCTTCGCGCGTCCGGGACTTGTGAGCGGGCGCCCGAGCGTCATAGAAGGTCGCCTACCTTGGCGATAGGCCTTCGATCAGGTTACGCCGCAGCAGCGCCGACGGACGAGACCATGAGTGAGATGAAACTGGCTGTTCTCGGAGCCGCTGGGCGTATGGGCCAAGCTCTGACCCGCGCTCTCGTGGCGACGCCTGGCTGCACCGTGGCCGGCGGCATCGAGGTCAAGGGTTCTCCTGCGGTCGGCCGCGATATCGGCGAGGTCGCCGGGCTCGACCCGCTCGGCGTCGCCATTACCGACGATCCTCTCCCCGTGTTGGCCCATGTCGACGGCATCCTCGATTTCACCTCGCCCGCCTCGACCACGGCCTTCGCGGCCCTGTCCGCTCAGGCGCGCCTCGTTCATGTCATCGGCACGACGGGCCTCTCCGAGGCCGATCAGGCCAAGATCGAGGCGGCGGCCCGTCATGCGACCGTCGTCAAGGCCGGCAATATGAGCCTTGGCGTCAACCTACTCGCGCTTCTCACCGAGCGCGTGGCGCAGGCGCTCGGCCCGGAGTTCGACATCGAGATCCTGGAGATGCACCACCGCCATAAGCGTGACGCGCCGTCGGGCACCTCGCTCATGCTCGGTGCCGCCGCCGCGCGAGGCCGGAACGTGTCCCTTGGGGGAAAGAGCGTACGCACCCGCGACGGTGACGTCGGTCCAAGACGGGAGGGCGATATCGGCTTTGCCGCGCTGCGCGGCGGCGACGTCGTCGGCGAGCATCGGGTGATCTTCGCCGGTCCGGGCGAGCGGATCGAGCTCGCCCATGTCGCGACCGACCGTGGGATTTTTGCCCGCGGCGCCGTCACTGCGGCGCTGTGGGCTCGTAACAAGGCCCCAGGTCTCTATTCGATGGCTGACGTTCTCGGCTTGTGACGCTTGATGGTGAGCTCGACTTTGGTCATCAATTCGCAAAGCAGCTGCCCTATGCCCAAATCTCCGGATGTTTTCGCCGGAAATAGGCCCGAAATGGCAATCATATGAGACCGCCTTTAGGATTTTACCGCTATTTTCCGCGACACGTAGAGGAGCCGCTTCGGCAGGCTAAACGACCGGACTAGGCGATGACAGGGCGCCCCCACCAAGACGAACAGCCGCGGCCCGCCATCGGCGTGCTCGTTCTGATCCGCCACGGCGAGAGCGAATGGAATCGCTTGAATCGGTTCACGGGGTCAAAGGATGTGGGCCTCACCGAGGAAGGCTTGTTCGAGGCTCATCGCGCCGGCGCCATGCTCGAGGCTGAGGGCATCCGCTTCGATGCCGCCTTCACCAGCACGCTGAAACGCGCCACCAACACTTTGGAGATCATCCTCGATGAGCTTGATCAGGAACACATTCCCACGGTGAAGGATGCCGCCCTCAATGAGCGCGACTACGGCGAGCTGATGGGCATCAATAAGGACGAGGCTCGCAGGCGCTGGGGCGCCGAGCAGGTCCATCTGTGGCAACGCTCTTACGACATCGCTCCGCCCGGAGGCGAGAGCCTCAAGGACACCGCTCAGCGCGTGGTTCCCTTTTTCGAGAAGCGCATCGCGCCCGAGCTCCGGGCCGGCAAGAACGTGATCGTCGTCGCTCACGGCAACTCGCTTCGCGCGCTCATCATGCAGCTCGATCGGCTGCTGCCGGAGGATGTCGAGAGGGTCGAGCTCCGTACCGGCCATCCGCTGATCTACCGTCTGAATGCCGATGGCTCGATCGCCGAGAAGCGCGACATCGCCGCTTAGCGGGCACCTTGCCAATGGATGGGCTTGCTCAGGCAGTGCCCGAACTTTTCGCCGCAGAGAGCGCGGATAACAGCGCGAGCGCGAAATCCTCTCGCTCTGAGTCGGTGAGGAAGCTCGCGAACACGAGCCGCCTGCCGTGCGAGGCGAGCGACAGCTCGGTCGAGCGGCCGCGGCGGGGCTCGAGGTAAAGTCTCACCCAATAAGGGTTGAAGTCCCAGGATTGCGCCCGGCCCGAGGGATCGACGCGGGTGACGGTGAGCGCCTTCTGGGTGAGGTCGACCGTCTCGTAGAGACGGAGCGCACGGAAGTTCAGCTTGAAGGCGATGTAGATCAGAGCGACGTCGAGGCCCATGAAGCCCAGGACGGGCCAAGCGCCGATCATGTAGAACAGCAGCCCGGTACCAAAGCTGACCGCGCACACCGCTGCCATCAGCACCATGAAGCCCTTGGGCCCGAGGGAGCGGTGCGGTGTGAGAACGGCGCTGAAGCGCGCGGGCTCTTGTGGAATGAGGTAGGGGTCTGTCATAGCAGGTCGGGAGCTACCCCTCAGTGGTAGACAAGGCCAAGTGGCGGTTCAACCGAAAATGCGCGCGACTGCCGGCAAGATGACGCGGTCCAAGGGCAAGCGCGCGCCCGGATCACGCCTGACGCAAGGCGAGGTTGACGAGATCTTCCGCCGCTTTCATGCGGCAAACCCCAACCCCAAGACCGAGCTTCATTACCGGGACCCTTTCACCTTGCTCATGGCCGTTGTGCTGTCGGCGCAGGCGACCGACGCCTCGGTCAACCGCGCCACGCCCGAACTGTTCCGCGTCGCCGACACGCCCGAGAAGCTGATCACGCTCGGCGAGGCGGCGCTCACCGAGAAGATCAAGACCATCGGCCTTTATCGCTCCAAGGCGAGGAACCTCGTCGCGCTGGCGAAGAAGCTTGTCGCGGAACACGGCAGCACAGTGCCTGACAGTCGCGAGGTGCTCGAGAGCCTTCCGGGCGTCGGGCGCAAGACCGCCAACGTCGTGCTGAACGTGGCGTTCGGTGCCAAGACCATCGCCATCGATACCCACGCCTTCAGGGTGGCTAACCGCACGGGACTTGCGCCGGGGAAGACGCCGCTGAAGGTCGAGGAAACTCTGAATCGGATCGTGCCGGACCGCTACAAGCACAACGCCCATCACTGGCTGATCCTGCATGGGCGCTATGTGTGCAAGGCGCGCAAGCCGGAATGCTGGCGCTGCCTCATCGCCGACATCTGCCTGTTCCAGCCGAAGACGCCGGCACCAGCGCCATCCTAATAATCACATCCCAACAGATCGTCCTAGGACGCCGCGCGAGGCGCAAGCCTCGGTCCGGCGTTCGCGGCGAGCTGCTTGTAGATGTGCACCATGAAGGCCGTGGCGAAAATCGGCGTGATCAGGTTGAGAATCGGCACCGAGGCGATCACGGCGATGATCAGCCCGCACATCCACACATAACCGACATTTGCCTTCCTGAGCCGCTTGGCGTCTTCGAGCGGCAGATGGCGCATGGCGGCGAGCTCGAAATATTCGCGCCCGAGGAGGTAGCCGTTGCCGAGATAGAAGGCGATCACGTTGATGCCGGGGATGAGCAGCAGGAACAGCGCCACGATGTTGACCGCGAGCACCACGAAAAAGAACTTGAGCGCAAGCCCGACGGCGGGAAGCGCATCGAGTGGCCGCCCCGGAGGGTCTGACGGATAGACGGTGCTCTCGACCTCTGCCGCGATGTCGTCGAGATAGAGGCTGGCGATCAGGGAAGTGACGGGCGGGACGAGGAAGATCGACCCGACCACCAGCGCGAGGCCCCCGAGCCACTCGACCGTCGTCTCGATCCAGCCCGGCAATTGCACGAAATGGCCGAACGTCCATTCGATGGCAATGATGAACAGAGCGAGAAGCCCCACGGTGAAGCCAACGCATTTCCAGAGCACCGCGCGGAAAGGCGGGGTGAACAACTCCTGGAAGGCTTG
>DATJZL010000067.1:0-3331 GCA_035499115.1 Methyloceanibacter sp.
GCCGGGGCGTCCTCGGCGAAAGCTCCACGACCGGCCCCAAACAGCGACGCGAAGACACCCGTTGCAAGCAACGACAGCAGGAAGAGGCGCATCAATGACTCCCGGTAGGTAGGTGCCGCGGCCAATCTTTTAGTCTGGACCTGGCACTTCGCGCCGCGACAAAGTATCTAAACGGGCGCGAAGGGCGGTTAGCTCAGCTGGTAGAGCGCCACGTTTACACCGTGGATGTCGGGAGTTCGAGTCTCTCACCGCCCACCAAAACTCGATTTACCTAGCGCCAGAGCCACATGCGGGGGCCCTCAGCTTGACTTGGCACCAGCGCTCGCTTAACTCACCTCCCATGAGGCCGCACGCCTCCGCCCGCGGGGGCGTAGCTCAGTTGGTTAGAGCGTCGGCCTGTCACGCCGAAGGTCGCGGGTTCGAGCCCCGTCGCTCCCGCCATTTTGGCCTCCCTTACACCCAAGAAAAGTGGCAAGAAGAGCCATGGGCCAGTTGCTTCAGACCTATTTGCCGCTCGTCATCTTCATCGCCATCGCCTTCGTCATCAGCGCGGCGCTGTTGATTTCGCCTTTTATCATTGCGCTCCGGAGGCCAGACCCCGAGAAGGTCTCCGCCTATGAATGCGGCTTCGAGGCGTTCGACGACGCGCGCATGAAATTCGACGTGCGTTTCTACCTGGTGTCACTTTTGTTCATTATCTTCGATCTTGAGGTTGCCTTCCTGTTTCCCTGGGCTGTGGCCTTCAAGGAGGTCGGCGCCTTCGGATTCTGGGCGATGATGGTGTTCCTCGCCATCCTCACCATCGGCTTCATCTATGAGTGGCGGAAAGGCGCGCTCGAATGGGATTGATCCCCGAACCCTATCGCGACGAGGACGGAAGAAGCGGCGGCTTGATCACGCCGGGCGCGACGAGCTTCGACGTGTTCTCCAACGAGCTCGCCGACAAGGGGTTCCTCACCACGACCGCCGACGAGCTGATCAACTGGGCACGCACCGGCTCGCTGATGTGGATGACCTTCGGACTTGCCTGCTGTGCGGTTGAGATGATGCAGGCCTCCATGCCGCGCTACGACCTCGAGCGCTTCGGCTTCGCGCCCCGCGGCAGCCCGCGCCAATCGGATGTGATGATCGTCGCCGGCACGCTCTGCAACAAAATGGCTCCGGCCTTGCGCAAGGTCTACGACCAGATGCCTGAGCCCCGCTATGTGATCTCCATGGGGTCCTGCGCCAATGGGGGTGGCTATTATCATTATTCCTACTCGGTGGTTCGCGGCTGCGACCGCATCGTTCCCGTCGACATCTATGTTCCAGGCTGCCCGCCGACGGCCGAAGCGCTCGTCTATGGCGTGCTCCTCCTACAAAAGAAGATCAGGCGGACCGGCACGATCGCGCGCTGACCGTCCCGTCCTGGAGCACTGATGGACGAAGCCCTCAACAAGCTCTCCGCCTATCTCGCCGACCGTCTCGGAGGAAAGCTCCTCGACGCCACGCTCGCGCTCGGCGAGCTCACCATCGAGATCTGCCGCGACGACCTCATCGAGGTGATGACGATCCTACGTGACGATTCCCTCTGCCGCTTCGGCTGCCTGATCGACATTTGCGGCGCCGACTATCCCGACCGCGAAGAGCGCTTCGACGTCGTCTACCATCTGCTCAGTCCCTGGCTGAATCATCGCATTCGCCTGCGCCTCAGAACCGATGAGGCGCATCCCGTGCCGAGCCTCATCGGCCTGTTCCCCGGCGCTGACTGGTTTGAGCGCGAGGCTTTCGATCTCTATGGCATCCTGTTCGCCGGCCACCCGGACCTGCGCCGCATTCTCACCGACTACGGCTTCCAGGGCCATCCTCTGCGCAAGGACTTCCCGCTCACCGGCTTCGTCGAGCTTCGTTATGACGACGAGCTGAAGCGCGTGGTCTACGAACCGGTCAAGCTGATGCAAGAGTATCGGAGCTTCGATTTCTTGAGCCCGTGGGAAGCCATGGATACCGCCATCCCCGGCGATGAGAAGGCGGGCGAGGCGCGCGACCGGAGCGACAAATCATGAAGCCTTCGCTCAAGGCAGGCCTCAAACACCGCTTTGCCTACACCGTGCCAGCGAGCAAGACCGTGCCCCAGCTCTATCCAGAGTCGCCCGAGCTTGCCGCCATGCCCGAGGTGTTCGCCACAGGCTTCATGGTCGGGCTGATGGAATGGACCTGTGTTCAGTTGCTGGAGCCGCATCTCGACGCCGGCGAGGGGAGCCTCGGTACTCATATCGACGTGTCGCACAAGTCGGCGACCCCGCCGGGAATGACCGTCACGGTCGACGCCGAGTGCATCGAAGTGAGAGGGCCGCGGGCCACGTTCAAATTGAGCGCCCATGATGGGCTCGACGAGATTGGCTCAGGAACGCATGAGCGCTTCATCGTCGCCTGGGACCGCTTCAATCGCGGTGTTGCCGCCAAGCAGGCAAAAGCCGTAAGCAAGGTCGACGCGTGATGGCCGACATCGAGACCGACGAGGCTGAAGCCAAGGACCAGGCGCGCGAAGGCGAGGACCGCAAGTTCACCATCAATTTCGGGCCTCAGCATCCCGCCGCGCACGGGGTGCTCCGCCTGGTGCTCGAACTCGACGGCGAGGTGGTCGAGCGTGTCGATCCGCATATCGGGCTATTACATCGCGGCACCGAGAAGCTGATCGAGCACAAGACCTATCTCCAGGCGCTCCCTTATTTCGACCGGCTCGATTACGTCGCGCCGATGAACCAGGAGCATGCTTATTCGCTCGCCGTCGAGAAGCTGCTCGGCGTCACCATACCGAAGCGTGGGCAGCTCATCCGCGTGCTCTACTCCGAGATCGGCCGGCTCCTATCGCACCTTCTCAACGTCACCACGCAGGCGCTCGACGTCGGAGCGCTCACGCCTCCGCTTTGGGGCTTCGAGGAGCGCGAGAAGCTCATGGTATTCTATGAGCGCGCCTCTGGAAGCCGCATGCATGCGGCGTACTTCCGGGTCGGCGGCGTGCACCAGGACCTGCCGCAAAAGCTGATCGACGACATCGAGGCGTTCTGCGATCCGTTCCTCAAGGTCTGCGACGATCTCGAAGACCTGCTCACCGGCAACCGCATCTTCAAGCAGCGCAACGTCGATATCGGTGTGGTCACGCTGCAGCAGGCCTGGGAGTGGGGCTTTTCCGGCGTGATGGTGCGCGGCTCAGGCGCGGCCTGGGATTTGCGCAAGGCGCAGCCCTATGAATGCTATGCCGAGATGGATTTCGACATCCCGGTGGGCAAGAACGGCGACTGCTACGACCGGTACTGCATCCGCATGGAAGAGATGCGCCAGTCCGTGC
>DATJZL010000068.1:0-4784 GCA_035499115.1 Methyloceanibacter sp.
TCATGCTTTCGGTGCGACTGACGCCGAAATCGGGCCGCGACGAGATCGTGGGCATCGAGGCGTTTGGCGAAGAGGCGGTGCTGAAGGCGCGCGTGCGCGCGGCTCCCGAAGCAGGTCGCGCCAACGAGGCGCTCGAGAGGCTGATCGCGCGCTGGCTGAAGGTTCCGCCCTCGTTCGTTTCCGTGGCGCAAGGCGGCAAGTCGCGCGCAAAGCAGGTGCTGGTCGAAGGTGACGCGGGCACGCTCGCGCTTCTCATCGAAGCGCGCGTGGCCGAGCTAGCGGGTTAAAACCGCGGCGATCTCCGCGACGATGGCCTCTGCCGCGGCGCGCGGGTCGGGAGCCCGCGTGATGGGGCGTCCGACCACGAGATAATCGGCGCCCGCCGCGATCGCCTTAAGCGGTGTCACCGCGCGGGCCTGGTCCTCCGTGGGCGTGCCTTGCGGCCTCACCCCCGGCGTCACGATGAGGAAATCGGGGCCGGCGGTCTTGCGGATCGACGCCGCCTCATGTCCCGAAGCGATCACGCCGTCGAAGCCAGCTTCCTTGGCGAGTTTCGCGCGATGCAGAACCACCTCTTGCAATGGATGGTCGATGCCCTGCTGGACGAGATCCGCGCCCGAGAGATTGGTGAGCACCGTCACGCCGAGCAGCTGGAGCGGACTGTCGCCGCGGCCGCGCACGGCGGCTTGAAGCGTCTTCTTGTCGAGCGCATGCACGGTGAGGAAATGAGCGCCCGTCCTGGCAATTGCTGCCGTCGCGCGCTCGACCGTCGCCTCGATGTCGAGCAGCTTCGCATCGACGAACACCGAACGGTCGTGGCCGGCAAGCTCTTGCGCCAAGGCGAAGCCGCCCGAAAACAGAAGCTCGAGCCCGATCTTATAGACGCCGACGCTGTCTCCCAGCGTCTCGACGAGAGCGTGCGCGTCCTCGACACTCGGTACGTCGAGCGCGACGATCAGCCGGTCGCGGGGCCCGCTCATGATGCGAATTTCCGCGCGGCGACGGCGAGCGCCTCGACCACGCTCTTGCACAGAGCCTGCTGGCCCTTGTCCTTGAGACTGCCGTCGGCCTCGAAGGCATCCATCGCGCGGGGTACCGCGATCTGCTCGGGGATCACCAGCGCGCCGATGCCGACAGCCAGGATCTGCCGGAGCGTGAGCAGGCTCCGCATTGCGCCGTAATAGCCGGGCGAGGCACCCGAGATGGCGAACACTCTGGTTTGGAACACTTCGAGCCCGCTCTCGCCCTTCTCCCTGACCCGGCTCACCCAGTCGAGCGTGTTCTTGAGGAGCGGCGTGATCGAGGAATTATATTCCGGGCTGGCGATGAACACGCCCGGATACTCGCCGAGCAGCGCCTTGAATTCGCGCGCCTTGTCCGGCGGCCCCTCCTTCGCTTCGAGATCGCCGTCATAGATGGGCATCGGATAGTCCCTGAGATCGACGAATACCGCCTCGATGCCGTTCGCCTCGGCGATGTGCTGGCCGAGCCGCGCGAGCTTCTTGTTGTAGGAGGCTTCCCGGGTCGAACCGGCGAAGAACAAGAGACGCATCGATTGCTCCCTACTTGTCCGAATTTTGCGTCTTGGCCGGCTCGCGCTTGTCCATGCCGAAGATGTAGCGGAGAGGGACGGTCGCGGCGGCGGCCAGCGGTGTGGCGAGTGCCAAGCCGAGAAGTCCAAACACCGCGCCGAGCACGAGCTGGCTCAAGATGACGACCGCCGGCGGCAGCGACACGGCGCGCGCCTGGATCAGCGGGGTCAAGAGATAGCTCTCGAGGAACTGGATGATCACATAGAGCCCGACCACCCACAGCGCGAGATCGAGGCTCTCGCCGCCGGCGACCAGCACCATGGGGATGGCGCCGATGATCGGACCGAGATAGGGCAGGAAGCCCGCGAGGCCCGCGAACAACGCGAGCACGAAGGCGATCGGCACGCCGAGAATGAGGAGGCCGATATAGGTGAGTGTCCCGATCGTCGCCATGGAGATGCCCTGGCCGATCAGCCAGCGGCGCAAGCGGTTGCCGGTCTCGTACATCACCTCGAGTATGGCGGCACGCCGCTCTGGCGGCGAAAGGCGCGCAACGATATCGACATAGGTATCGGGGTCTGCCGCGAAATAAATGCCGAAAAAGAGCACGATGAGCCCTGCGCTGAGCAACCCGACGATCGAGATCGCGACCGAGGTCGCGCCCGTGGCGATGCCCCATGGGCTCAGGAATTTGCCGACGACGTCGACGAGGTCGATGTTTTGGAGGATGGCAGTCTGATCGGCGAAGCTCGCAAGCTCCTTGGTGAGGCTCGTGGCCCCTGCGGCAAGGCTGCGCGCGAGCTGGGCGATCTGCTGGGTGAGCGTGGGGCCGGCGGTGGAGAACACGATCACGAAGAACAGTGCCGTCGACAACACCACCACCGCGAGCATCATGAGCCGCGGCAGCTTGGTCAGCTCGGCGAGCGCCTTGCTCGCGCCGTAGAACACGATGGCGAGCAGGATGCCGGCGAAGGCGAGCAGGATGGCGGTCCGCGCATACCACAGCCCCACCGCGGCGGCGATGACGGCGATCACGGCGGCAGTGATCTTGGCGGCTCGCGCCGCGTCGCGCGCGCCGCTCCGCCGCGTCTCGCTCGCAACTGGCGCTTTCGGGTCACGCAAGGCGGGCTCGACGGTCATTGGCGGTCTCGCTTGCTGAGCGCTTGAGTGCGCAAGAACGTAAGCCGTGCGGGACGACTGCGGTCAATCTACGCAAAGTGAGAGGTCAAGGGTAGGCTCACTCGCCGATGCCCTCGAAGAACTCCTTGACCCGTGCGAAGAACCCGGTCGAGGCGGGGCTCGTGTTCGGGTTCGAGGCGTCCTCGAAGGACTTGAGCAGGTCGCGCTGCTTGCGCGACAGATTCTTCGGCGTCTCGACCTCGACCTGGATGTAGAGATCGCCCTGCTGCTTTGAGCGCAGCACGGGCATGCCCTTGGCCTTGAGGCGGAACTGCTTGCCACTCTCGGTTCCTTCCGGGATCTTCACCCGCGTCTTGCCGCCGTCGATGGTCGGCACCTCGATCTGGCCGCCGAGCGCCGCCGTCGTCATGGCGATCGGCACGCGGCAGAAAAGATCGGCGCCGTCGCGCTGGAAGAACTCATGCGGTTTGATGGAGAGGAAGATATAGAGATCGCCGGGCGGTCCGCCGCGCAATCCCGCTTCGCCTTCGCCGGCGAGCCTGATGCGGGTGCCATCCTCGACCCCGACCGGGATGGTGACCGAGAGCGTCCGTTCGCGCGTGACGCGGCCCGCGCCCGAGCAGGACGGGCAGGGGGTTTCGATGGTCTCGCCGCGTCCCTGGCAGGTTGGACAGGTGCGCTCGATGGTGAAGAAGCCCTGGCTCGCGCGCACCTTGCCGATGCCGCCACATGTCCGGCACGAGGTGGGCGAGGTGCCCGCCTTGGCGCCCGAGCCCGAGCAGGCCTCGCAGGTGACGGAGGTCGGCACTCTGATCTGGGCGGTCTTGCCCTCATAGGCCTCGCTGAGCGTGATCTCCATGTTGTAGCGGAGATCGGCGCCACGCTCGCGGGCCGAGCGCTGGCGAGGCCGGCGTTGCGCGCCCATGAACTCGCCGAACAGGTCGTCGAACATGGCCGACATGGAGGCCGAGAAATCGGCGCCGAAGCCATGCGCGCCGCCACCGCCGAGTCCGTTGTCGAAGGCGGCATGGCCGTAGCGGTCATAGGCCGCGCGGCGCTGCGGATCCTTGAGCGCCTCGTAGGCCTCGTTGAGCTCTTTGAAGCGCTTCTCGGCGTTGGGATCGCCGTTGCAGCGGTCGGGATGACATTCCTTGGCGAGGCGGCGGAACGCGGACTTGATTTCGCCTTCACCAGAACCGCGCGATAAGCCGAGAACCTCGTAATAGCACCGTTTAGCCATCGCCCCTGGGGCCCTTTACACCGCGCTCAGCCTGGCGGCGCGCAAGCCTATTGTCTTGGGCAGCGGCGCCGAGCCTTGTTCGACCCGGCGCCGCGCCATGAAACCTACGCCGACTTCTTGCTGTCGTCGTCCTTGACTTCCTCGAAGTCGACGTCGACGACCTTGTCGTCGGGACCGCCAGCGCCAGCCGACGGACCAGCGCCGCCTGCGGCTTGACCCTGGCTCGCCTGATACATGGCCTCGCCGAGCTTCATCGAGGCCTGCGCCAAAGCGTCGACCTTCTGCTTGATGGTGTCCTTGTCGTCGCCCTCGAGCACCGACTTGAGGTCGGTGACCGCGCTCTCGACCAGGGCCTTGTCCCCTGCCGGAACCTTATCGCCATAGTCCTTCAGCATTCGCTCGGTCGAGTGGACGAGCGCCTCGGCCTGGTTCTTCACCTCGACCATCTCGCGGCGCTTCTTGTCTTCCTCGGCGTGGCTCTCCGCTTCCTTGACCATGCGATTGATGTCGGCCTCGGTGAGACCGCCAGACGCCTGGATACGGATCGACTGCTCCTTGCCGGTCGCCTTGTCCGCCGCCTGAACATTGACGATGCCGTTGGCGTCGATGTCGAAGGTCACCTCGATCTGCGGCACGCCGCGCGGTGCCGGCGGAATGCCGACGAGATCGAACTGACCGAGCAGCTTGTTGTCGGCGGCCATCTCGCGCTCGCCCTGGAACACGCGGATGGTGACCGCGTTCTGATTGTCCTCGGCGGTGGAGAACACCTGGCTTTTCTTGGTGGGGATCGTGGTGTTGCGGTCGATAAGGCGCGTGAACACGCCGCCCAAGGTCTCGATGCCGAGCGACAGCGGAGTGACGTCGAGCAGCAG
>DATJZL010000069.1:0-2395 GCA_035499115.1 Methyloceanibacter sp.
GCTCCTCGCCGAGCAGATTGCCCGCGCCTCTGATGTCGAGGTCGTGGCTCGCGAGCACGAAGCCTGCCCCCAGCGTATCGAGCGACTGAAGCACCTTGAGACGCTTCTCGGCGGCGGGCGTCAGCCGCGCATCGGCGGGAATGGTGAAATAGGCATAGGCCCTGATCTTGGAGCGCCCCACCCTGCCTCTCAGCTGATAGAGCTGGGCCAGGCCAAACATATCGGAGCGATGCACGATCAGCGTGTTGGCAGAGGGAATGTCGAGACCCGACTCGACGATCGAGGTCGAGAGCAGCACATCATATTGGCGGTCGTAGAAGGCGTTCATCACCTGATCGAGTTCGCGGCTTCCCATCTGGCCGTGGGCGCGGGCGACTTTCAGCTCGGGCACATGTTCGGCGAGAAACGCTGCCGCGTCGTCGAGATCGGCGATGCGCGGCACGACATAGAAGGTCTGGCCGCCGCGATAGCGCTCGCGCAGCAGTGCCTCACGCAGGATCACGGGGTCGAACGGCATCACATAGGTTCGCACCGCGAGGCGATCGACCGGGGGCGTCGAGATCAGCGACATCTCGCGCACGCCGGAGAGCGCAAGTTGCAGCGTGCGTGGGATCGGCGTGGCGGTGAGCGTGAGCACATGAACGTCCTCGCGAAGCTGCTTCAGCCGCTCTTTGTGCTGCACGCCGAAATGCTGCTCTTCATCGACGATCAGAAGGCCGAGATCGGCGAACTCGATACCCTTGGCGAGCAGCGCATGGGTGCCGATGACGATGTCGATGTCGCCCGACTTGATGCCCGCCTTCACCTCGGCGCGCTCCTTCGGGCTCACCAGCCGCGAAGCTTGGGCGATCTTCACGGGGAAGCCGCGGAAGCGCTCGGTGAAGGTGTAGTAGTGCTGACGGGCGAGCAGAGTGGTCGGCACGACGACGGCGACCTGTTTGCCGGCCAGCACGGCTATCAGGCTTGCCCTGAGCGCGACCTCCGTCTTGCCGAAGCCGACATCGCCGCAGATGAGACGGTCCATGGGACGACC
The DNA here is from genome assembly GCA_035499115.1 of Methyloceanibacter sp. Classification (GTDB taxonomy): domain Bacteria; phylum Pseudomonadota; class Alphaproteobacteria; order Rhizobiales; family Methyloligellaceae; genus Methyloceanibacter. The sequence goes on from DATJZL010000069.1 coordinate 1,034, forward strand.
GCTGGCGAGGTCGTCGAGCACGGCGCCGATCGAGGTCTGCTGGTCCTCGGTCTCCTCATAGGGGAAGCGCGCCGAGAACTCGTCATAGACGCCATCAGGCGGGTTCAGCACGGGCGATTGGCGGAGCTCGCGCAAGGCCGCGACCTTGATCAGCTTCTCGGCCATGTCGCGGATGCGCTGCTTGAGGCGTGCCTTGCGCGATTGCCAGCCGACGCCGCCGAGCCGGTCGAGCTGCACGCCGGACTCGTCGGAGCCATAGCGGCTCAAGAGCTCGATATTCTCGACCGGCAGATAGAGCTTGTCGCCGCCCGCATAATGCACTTCGAGGCAATCGTGCGGCTCGCCCGCCGCCTCGATTGTGGCAAGGCCGGCGAAGCGGCCGATGCCGTGGTCGGCGTGGACCACGAGGTCGCCGACCGAGAGGCTCGACACTTCGGTGAGCACGTCGCTGCCGCGCTTGGCCCGTGACTTGCGCACCAGGCGATCGCCGAGGATGTCCTGCTCGCCGATCACGGCAAGCCCGGGCGCTTCGAAACCGGTCTCGAGCGGCAGCACGGCGACGGCCGTGGCTGAGGCCGGCAGCGTGAGCGCGTCGGCAAAGCTCGCCACGCTCTTCGTCTCGCCGCCGCCATGCTCGGCTAGTAGGGCGGCAAGACGCTCGCGCGCGCCATTGCTCCAGCAGGCGACGAACACGCGCTTGCCCTCGCCGTGCAGGCGCTTGGCATGGGCCACGACGGCGTCGAACACGTTCAAGCCTTCGGTCTGGCGCTCGGCGGCGAACGAGCGCCCTTGCCTCCCGCCGAAAGACACGATGTTGCTGCCCGCCTGATCGGGGTGCTCGAAGGGATCGAGCGCGATCACCTGGCGGCTCGCCAGTTCGGTGTGCCATTCGGATTCGCTGAGGAACAGGCTCTCAGGCGGAACGGGATGATATGGCGGCGCGCCGAAGGCCTTACGCTCGAGCGCCTGTGCGCGTGCATCGTAATGGTCGGCAATCTGTTCGAGCCGTTTCGCCCGCGCGTCGTCGGTGAGAGGATCGAGGCTGACGACGGCACCCGGCAGATAATCGAACAGCGTCTCCAGCCGATCGTGAAACAGCGGCAGCCAATGCTCCATGCCCTGATGCTGGCGCCCGGCCGAAATCGACTCGTAGAGAGGGTCCTCGCTCGTGACGGGTCCGAACAGCTCGACATAGCGCTGGCGGAAGGCGCGGCGGACCTCGGGCGTCAGCGTCACTTCGCTCATGGGCAGAAGCTGCACGCGGTCGCGCCGCGCCTTGGTGCGTTGCGTCTCGGGCTCGAAGGATCTGATCGATTCCAGCGTGTCGCCGAAGAAGTCGAGACGGACCGGCTCGCCGCCCGG
>DATJZL010000070.1:0-6508 GCA_035499115.1 Methyloceanibacter sp.
GCGGCAAAAGTGACCGCATGCTGCTCGGCGATGCCGACATCGAAGCAGCGCTCGGGGAAGGCCTCGGCGAAGCGGTCGAGCCCGGTGCCTGAGGGCATGGCGGCGGTGATGGCGACGATCTTCCCGTCGGCCCGGGCTTCCTCGATGAGCGCGTTGGCGAACACTTTGGTGTAGCTCGGCGGCGTGCCGGCGGCCGAAGGCTCCTGCGCGCCGGTGACGACATTAAACTTACCCACGCCGTGAAACTTGTCGGCCGAGATTTCGGCCGGGCCGTAGCCCTTGCCCTTCTGCGTGACGACATGGACCAGGATCGGCCCGTTCTTCATCGCGCGCACGTTGCGCAGCACGGGAAGCAGATGATCGAAGTTATGGCCGTCGATCGGGCCGACATAGTAAAAGCCGAGCTCCTCGAATAGGGTGCCGCCGGTCCAGAAGCCGCGGGTGAATTCCTCGGCCCGCGCCGCGCGCTTCTGCCACGCCTTGGGCAGAAGCTTGTTGGCGAGCCCCTTGAGAAAGCGGCGGACGCGCCGATAGGTGCCGCCAGAGATGAGCTTGGCGAGGTAGGCGCTCATCGCCCCAACGGGGGGCGCTATCGACATGTCGTTGTCGTTGAGGATGACGATGAGGCGCGAGTCCATCGCGCCCGCATTGTTCATGGCCTCATAGGCCATCCCTGCGCTCATGGCGCCGTCGCCGATCACGGCGACGACATTGTGGGTCTTGCCGCCGAGGTCCCGTGCCACAGCCATGCCGAGTCCAGCGGATATCGAGGTCGATGAATGGCCCGCGCCGAAGGAATCGTATTCGCTCTCGTCGCGCTTGCAGAAACCGGAAAGACCTCCGGCCTGGCGGATCGTGCGCATGCGACTACGACGACCGGTCAGGATCTTGTGGGGATAGGATTGATGACCTACGTCCCAGATCAGCCGGTCGTTCGGCGTATCGAAGACATGATGCAACGCGATGGTGAGCTCGACTACGCCAAGGCCTGCGCCGAGATGGCCGCCGGTGACTGAGACCGCGTCGATCATCACCTGCCGGACCTCGCTCGCGAGCTCTTTCAGCTCATGGTCTGGGAGCGCACGCAGATCGGCGGGCGTGCCGATGCGATCAAGCAGGGGCGTGGGATTTTGCGTGGTGCTCACTTATCCGCCTTTTTGGGAAGGGCGCGAAGGATCAATGCGTTAAAGCAGCTTTAGCGACCGACCTCCGACGTTGCAACTACCCTCTGAGGCAGGCGAAATCGTGTCAGTGAGCATGGCAAGAGAGGCAATCATAGAAGAGCGGCCGGCCCCGCCCAAAGGGCGGCTTTCCTTCCCCATGTTGATGCTGAGGATCCTGGGAAATCCGGTGGCGAGCTGGGGCGAGGATTTCTACCAAGAGGGCATCGTCGCCTATCGCTGGCTTGGTGTCGAGACAGCCTTTGTCATGGACCCCGAGGCCGTCCACACCATCCTTCTGGACACTTCCGGCAGTTATTCCAAGCAGCCCGTCAACGACGAGGTGCTCGGCGCCGCAATCGGCGGCGGCTTGCTCAGCGCCGAGGGGGAGGAGTGGCGCTGGCAGAGACGGCTCACGGCGCCGATGTTCAGAGCCGAGGATATGCTCGGCTTCGTGCCGGCCTTCGCCGCGGCGGCCGGATCTATGCTCGAGCGCTGGAGAGGCGAGGGACCGGGTGCACCCCAAGAGATCGACCGTGACATGGCGCGAGTCACTTTTCAGGCGCTCCAGGATACCGTGCTCGGCGCAAGCATCGGCGAAGGCGACCGCAGCTTTATCGAGGATGCCAGCGCCAAATTCCTGGTTCACTCGATCTGGAAAGTGGCTCTGTCCTCGCTCCGCCTGCCGCCCTGGATCCCACATCCGGGCGCACGCGCGATGGCCCGCGACGGGCAGACGATGCGAGGCGTTGCCGAACGGGTGCTGACAAGCGCGCGAGCGAGCGGGGCTGAGGGCAACGACCTCCTGCAACAGCTCATCACCGCTCGCGACCCGGCGACGGGAGAGGCCATGCCCGATAGGCTGATCATCGACAACCTCGTTACCTTCCTAGTTGCGGGCCATGAGACGACCTCTCAGGCGCTGACCTGGTCGCTCTATCTGCTGGCGCTGTTCCCGGAATGGCAGGAGCGCGTGCGCGACGAAGTGCTCCGCGTCGTGGGCCAAGCGGGTCGCGTCAGCCGCAAGGACATCGGCAAGCTTCCGTTGCTCGATGCCGCCTTCCAAGAGGCCATGCGCCTTTATTCGCCGGTGCCGATCCTCATGCGGCTGACCACGCGCCCTGTCACTGTCGGCGATGTCACCCTGAAGAAAGGCGCGATGATCATCGTCCCGATCTATGTGATTCACCGCCACCGCAAGCTCTGGCAGGACCCGCTCAGATTCGATCCCGCACGCTTCTCTCCGGAGGCGAAGGCGGGACGCCACCGCTGCGCCTATATGCCGTTCGGCGCTGGCCCTAGAACTTGCATCGGCGGCACCTTCGCCATGGTCGAGGGCAAGACCATTCTCGCCACGATTCTCGCCAATGCGCGGCTTGAGCTGCCCGAGGGCGAAGAGCCCCTGCCCTTTGCCCGAATCACGCTCCGCCCGAAGGACGGGCTCAAGCTCAAGGTGACGATGCTAAAGGATCGACCCCCTCAGTCTTCGACGTCGAGGGGCTCGGTGCCGGTCGGCTGACCGTTCTGATTGAGCGAGATCTTCTCGACACGGGCTTCGGCCTTACGCAAGAGCCCGTCGCAATGGGTCTTCAGCGCCTCACCCCGCTCATAGATGAGGATGGAAGCCTCAAGCTCCACATCGCCTTTCTCAAGGCGCTCGACGATGGTCTCGAGCTCCTTCAGCGCCTGCTCGAAGCTCATCGCCTTGATGTCGGAATGGTCTAGTGCATCGGTCATTGGCCTGCCTTAGCCCCTTCCGCCGTCCCGGATCAAGAGGGAGCCGCGGATGCTTTAGGCGCCCATCAGCGTGGCGACGTGGACGGCCGTCGACCGCGCCAGAGCATCGAGATCGTAGCCGCCTTCGAGCGTCGAGACGAGCTTGCCGCCCGTGTGCTTTTGCGCCGCCTCTAACAGCTTCTCGGTCACCCACGCGAAGTCACCCTCAAGCAGTCTGATTTGCGCTAGCGGGTCGTTGATATGAGCGTCGAACCCGGCCGAGACGAGGAGGAAGTCGGGCGCGAAAGCGTCGAGCGCGGGCAAGATGCGCGTCTCATAAGCGTGACGGAACTCATCGCCCCCATCGCCCGGCTTGAGCGGTGCGTTGAAGATATTGCCAACGCCGATCTCCTCCGCCGCTCCAGTGCCGGGAAAAAGCGGCATCTGATGCGTCGAGCCGTAGAAGAGGTCCTTATCGGACCAGAACGCTTTTTGCGTGCCGTTGCCGTGATGCACGTCGAAATCGATCACGGCAACGCGCTTGGCGCCGTGCGCGGCGCGGGCATGGAGCGCGCCGACCGCCACGTTGTTGAACAGGCAAAAGCCCATGGCGCGCGCAGGCTCGGCGTGGTGGCCTGGCGGGCGCACGGCGCAGAACGCGTTCCTGGCGCTCCCCACCATGACCTGGTCCACCGCATGCACGACCGCGCCGGCCGCACGCAGGGCCGCTTCCCAGCTTCCCGGCGAGACGATGGTATCGGGATCGAGCCAGTTATGGTCGTGCTTCGGGATCGCGGCGCGCACGCCCTCCACGTAGCTTCGCGGGTGCACCCGCTCGATGACGGCAATGTCGGCAAGCGGCGCCTGCTCCCGGGCGAGATAATGAAAGCGCTCATCCTCGAGCGCATGTTGGATGGCGCGGAGACGGTCTGCCCGCTCAGGATGGCCAAAGCCCGTGTCGTGTTGGAGGCAGGCGGGATGGGTAAGGAACAGAGTCGTGGTCATGAAGGGCTGGACAGAGTTTCGGACTATTCATCAAGCATAAGCACGCCTGACACGAGCTTGGCCAGTCTGTGCTACATGGCGCACGAAACATCGCCAGATCCTTGCGACGCACCATGCCCATCGTCCCAGCCACGGCAGTTACCATCAAAGAAGCAGCGCGCGCGCTCGCGCGGGGCGAGATCGTCGCTTTTCCGACGGAAACCGTCTATGGGCTCGGCGCCAATGCGCTCGATGGGAACGCGGTCGCCAAGATCTTCGCCGCCAAGGAGCGGCCGCGCTTCAATCCGTTGATCGTGCATGTGCCGGGGCTGGCAGAGGCTGAGACCTACGGCGTGGTCAACGCGGCGGCGCGAAAGCTCGCGGAAGCTTTCTGGCCAGGACCACTATCGCTCGTGCTCGAGAAGCGCGCGGGCGCGCGGATCGCCGACCTGGTAACCGCAGGGCTCGATACGATCGCGCTCCGCTCACCCGCCCATCCGATCGCGCGCGCTCTGCTTGCCGAGGCCAAGCTCCCCATTGCCGCGCCGAGCGCCAACCGCTCTGGCCGCGTGAGCCCGACGGCAGCGGCGCATGTCGCAGTGGAGCTTGACGATCTGCCCACCATGATCCTCGACGGCGGAGCGTGCAAGCTCGGCATCGAGTCGACGGTGGTCAGTCTCGTGGGGGATGCGCCTGTCCTACTTCGGCTCGGCGCCACCCCGCGCGGAGAGATCGAGCGCGTTCTGGGACAAAAGCTCTCCGTGCCGGCCCCCGATGCACCGGTCGCCTCGCCGGGACAACTCGCAACACATTACGCACCCGACACCAAGCTCAGGCTAGGGGCGACAAGCGTAAACCCCAATGAAGCGCTGCTCGCCTTCGGCAAGGACGTGCCGAAAGGCGCTCGCATCACCATCAATCTCAGCGAGAGCGGCGATCTCAATGAGGCTGCAGCCAAGCTGTTTGGCGCGCTCCGCGAGCTCGATCAGTCGGGCGCAAACATGATCGCGGTCATGCCGATCCCCGATCCCGGGCTCGGCGAAGCCATCAACGACCGCTTGCGGCGCGCGGCTTGCGGCGCACCGCCAAGACGCGCTAGCGATCGATCATGACGTGTGAGCCAAGCCATAAGCCCCCGAGCCCAGAGACGGTCGATGCGCTTGTCCGCATCGTCGGCGAGGATCACGCGATCCGCGACGCCGACGCCATGGCGCCCTATCTCGTCGAATGGCGCGACCGCTATCGCGGCAAGGCTGCGCTCGTGCTTAAGCCCGGCGAGACCGAAGAGGTCTCGTCGATCCTCAAGCTTGCCAACGAGACGCGCACGGCGATCGTGCCGCAAGGCGGCAATACCGGCCTTGTCGGCGGTCAGATCCCCTTCGAGACGGGCCATGAGGTGGTGGTTGCGCTTGAACGCCTCAACCGCGTGCGCAACATCGACCTTGCCTCGAACTGCATGACGGTCGAGGCCGGGCTCGTTCTCGCTCTCGCGCAGCAGGTGGCGGCGAATGCCGGGCGCCTCTTCCCGTTGAGCCTCGCCTCAGGGGGAAGTTGCCAGATCGGCGGCGTGCTTGCCACCAATGCGGGGGGCACCGCCGTGCTCGCCTATGGCAGCGCCCGCGATCTCGCGCTTGGGCTCGAGGTCGTGCTCGCCGACGGGCGTGTGTGGGACGGGCTGAAATCGCTGCGCAAGGACAATTCGGGCTACGACCTCAGGGACCTCTTCATCGGCTCGGAAGGAACGCTCGGCATCATCACCGCTGCCGTTGTTCGCCTCTTCCCCAAGCCGGCCGAGCGCGTGACCTGCATGGCGGGACTTTCTCTGCTCGAAGCCGCGCCAGACTTCTTCGCGCGGGTGCTTGCGCGCGCAGGCCCGGCGCTCACCGCCTTCGAGATCATGCCGCGAATCGGGCTCGACTTCGTGCTGCGCCATGGCAGTGACGCGGGCGATCCCTTCCCCTCCCCGCATGCTTGGTATGTGCTGTTCGAGCTGACCAGCCCGCGCGAGGGCGAGGAGTTGCAGAGGCTCGCCGAGACCGCGCTCGACGAGGGACTCAAGACGCGGGAGATCGAGGCGGCGGTCATTGCGTCTTCGCTCGGCCAAGGCGCGGCGCTGTGGCGTCTCCGCGAGCTGATGAGCGAGGTGCAAAAGCACGAAGGCGGCAGCATCAAGCACGATGTCGCGGTGCCGGTGGCGCGCGTTCCGGAATTCGTCGCCCGCGCCAACCAGCTCGTCGAGCTGATGATCCCAGGCGCGCGGCCGGTGCCGTTCGGGCATCTGGGGGACGGCAACATCCATTACAATGTGAGCCAGCCCCCTGGCATGGACCGCGCTATCTTCCTGAGCCACTGGGAAGCGCTGAACGCCGCAGTGCATGAGATCGTGCTCGATCTCGGCGGCTCGATCAGCGCCGAGCATGGCATTGGACGTCTGAAGCGCGATCTCTTGCCCCACGCCAAGTCCGTCATCGAGCTCGAGCTGATGCGCAAGATCAAGGCGGCGTTCGATCCTAACGGGATCCTCAATCCGGGAAAGCTTTTGTGATGAAGCGTCTCGAGACCGACGAACTGTGGACCGCGGTCGACTGCTATATCGCCGATCATCTCGTAGGCGACGATGCGGCGTTGACCGCGGCGCTCGAAGCGAG
>DATJZL010000071.1:0-2087 GCA_035499115.1 Methyloceanibacter sp.
CGGGCTCGGTTGAGAGCCTCAAAATGCCGGATGGTATCGTCATCGACGAACTCTACGCCCAGAAGCTCGGCGTGCGGCGCATCGGCGAGTCGGTGGAAATCAACGGCCACCGCGCCCGTGTCGCAGGCATCACCTCGGGTATCCGGGCCTTCACGCAATCGCCTTATATCTTCGCGAGCCTCAAGACCGCGCAGGCCTTTGCCGCTCTTGCTTCGGACCGCGCGACCTACGTGCTCGTGACGGCGGATCCGGGGACCGATCTCGCGGGTCTCCAGCACAGCCTCATCCACCGCTTTCCCGGGTTCGACGTCTGGAAGGCCTCGGCCTTCTCCTGGCAGACCCGCAAATATTGGCTCCTCACGACCGGCGCAGGCGTCGCCTTGCTGATCGCGGCGGTCTTGGGCCTCGTCGTCGGCATCGTCATCGTCGCGCAGACGCTCTATGCCGCAACCGTCGAGCGCCTCCCGGAATACGCGACCTTGCGCGCCATGGGCGCAGGAAACCAATTCCTCCATCGCGTGATCCTCAAGCAATCTTCGGTCGGCGCCGCCATCGGCTATGGGCTCGGCATGCTGATTACGGGCGCGGCACTCGTCATGGCCCGCGACGGCACCGCGGCGCTGATGTTGCCCTGGCCCGTCGTTGTTGGCCTCGCGGTCGTGACCTTCCTCATGTGCGCGGGCGGAGCGCTCATCTCGATCCGGAAGGTCTTGAAGATCGATCCCGTCATGGTCTTCAAATAGGCTGGACCCATGGCACCCCGCAGGCGTGCGCCTTCCTCACAGCCGATCGTCCGAATGGACGACGTCTCCATGACCTATGGGCATGGGATGGCCGCGCTCCGTGCGCTCCGTAACGTCAGCTTCGAGGTTAGGCGCGGCGAGGTGCTGCTGCTCATGGGGCCCTCCGGCAGCGGAAAGACCACGCTCTTGCAGATTCTCGGAGGCTTGCTGCATCCGACGGAGGGTAATGTCTACTTTGACGGCCAACGGCTCGGCGGTCTCGATGTCGATGCGCTCTGCGAGTTCCGCCTCCGTCACTTCGGTTTCGTTTTTCAAAGCTACAACCTTTTCCCCACGCTCAAGGCTTGGGAGAACACAGCTATCACGTGCGAGCTTCAGGGCATCAACGGCCGCGAGGCGGAGTGGCGGAGCCGTGAGCTTCTCGCATATGTGGGGCTCCGCGACCACGTTGACGCCTACCCCGACAAAATGAGCGGCGGGCAAAAGCAGCGCGTCGCCATCGCGCGCGCCATCGTCGGCGAGCCCGACGTGGTGCTGGCGGACGAGCCCACGGCCGCTCTCGATGCTGGCAGTGGGATGCGCGTCGGTCAGCTTCTCCGCGATCTCGCAACGGGCGCGGGACGTGCGGTCGTGATCGTCACCCACGACGCACGGCTCCTTAAGATCGCCGATCGTATCATCGTTCTCGAGGACGGCCGCATTCTCTCCGCCGATGAGGCACCCCGAGGCGGCCGACCGACCCCTTTGCATGTGGGATCCCTGCTATGAGACTGAGCTCCATCTTCCGCGGCATCGTCGTCACGACGATCGTGTTGGGCACCGCCCACATGGTCAGCGATATCGATTTTTCCAGTTACTCGCCGGGTTCGGCCCGCGCGGCGCTGCCGCCCCCCGAGCGGATCGTGGCCTCTGCACCGGGCCGGGTAGAGCCCGTGTCCGAAGAGCGCGACCTCTCCGCAACGGCGATCGGGCGCCTCGTCTATGTGGCGGACGAAGGGAAGCAGGTCGCGGTCGGTGACATCGTCGCGGAAATCGACAACGCGGATCTGAAGGCCCAGCTTGCAGCCGCCGAGGCGCGCATCCAGATGCGGGGAAGCGAGCTCGAGCGACTGATGAACGGCGCTCGTGAGGAAACGCGGCAAGAGGCGCAGGCGGCAGTGGCCGAAGCCGAGGCGAATGTGCGCCTGGCGGAGGCAATGCTGCAACGGCGCCGACCGCTCGCCGCGAGTGGGGCCGCCTCGATCGAGACGCTCGACCATGCCCGCGCCGACTATGACAGTGCCGTGGCGCGCCGCTGGCGTCTTGCAGAGGAGCTGGCACTCCTCAACGCGCCGCCGCGGCCCG
>DATJZL010000072.1:0-2850 GCA_035499115.1 Methyloceanibacter sp.
GGCGCTGCGTCGCGAGATCAAGCTCGCGCGCCGCAACCTCGTGCCCGACAATTACATCAAGCGGGTGATCCAGTTCGCCAAGCAAGGCTACAAGGACATCGCCTTCGACACCTACGACACCGACTGGGATTCGGAAGCCTATCTCACGGTGTCCGGCCAGAACTCCAACAACTCGGTGTCGCTGAAGGACGACTTCCTCCGCGCCGTGGAAACCGACGGCGACTGGAAGCTGATCGCGCGCACCAACCGCAAGGTGACAAAGACGCTGAAGGCGCGCGACCTCTGGGAGAAGATCGGCTACGCCGCCTGGGCCTCGGCCGATCCCGGGCTGCACTTCAACACCACCATGAACGACTGGCACACCTGCAAGGCGTCCGGCGACATCCGCGCCTCCAATCCGTGCTCGGAATACATGTTCCTGGACGACACGGCGTGCAACCTCGCTTCCGCCAACCTGCTCACCTTCTACAACACCACGACCAAGACGTTCGACGTCGAGGCCTATGAGCATCTCTGCCGGCTCTGGACGCTGGTGCTCGAAATCTCCGTGATGATGGCGCAATTCCCGTCGAAGGCGATCGCCGAGCTCTCCTACGAGTTCCGCACCTTGGGCCTCGGCTTTGCCAATATCGGCGGTCTCCTCATGACCATGGGCCTGCCCTACGACAGCAAGGAAGGCCGCGCGCTCTGCGGCACGCTGACCTCGATCATGACCGGCATCGCCTATAAAACGTCGGCGGAGATGGCCGGCGAGCTCGGCACCTTCCCCGGCTACAAGAAGAACGCCGCGCACATGCTGCGCGTGATCCGCAACCACCGCCGCGCCGCCCACGGCAACGCTGGTGGCTACGAGGCGTTGTCCGTCAACCCGGTGCCGCTCGACCACGCCTCCTGCCCGCAAGCCGACCTGGTCGCGCATGCGACGAAAGCCTGGGATGACGCGCTCAGCCTCGGCGAGGCCAACGGCTATCGCAATGCCCAGACCACCGTGGTGGCGCCGACCGGCACCATCGGCCTGGTCATGGATTGCGACACCACCGGCATCGAGCCGGATTTCGCGCTGGTGAAGTTCAAGAAGCTCGCCGGCGGCGGCTACTTCAAGATCATCAACCGCGCCGTGCCCGAAGCGCTGCGCGCGCTCGGCTACCGCGAAGCCGATATCGCGGAGATCGAGGCCTATGCCGTCGGCCATGGCTCGCTCTCCAACGCCCCCGGCATCAACGCCACGACGCTGAAGGCAAAAGGCTTCACGGACGAAGCGATCGCGAAAGTCGAGAAGGCCTTGCCGACAGCTTTCGATATAAAATTCGCCTTCAACAAATGGACCTTTGGCGAGGACTTCATCCGCGATCAGCTCGGCATCGGCGCCGAGGCGCTGGCCGCGCCGAACTTCGACCTGCTGTCGGCGGTCGGCTTCACCAAGCGCGAGATCGAGGCCGCCAACGTGCACATCTGCGGCGCGATGACAGTCGAGGGCGCGCCGCACCTGAAGGCCGAGCACTATCCGGTGTTCGACTGCGCCAATCCCTGCGGCAAGATCGGCAAGCGCTATCTCTCGGTCGAAAGCCACATCCGCATGATGGCGGCCTCGCAGCCGTTCATCTCGGGTGCGATCTCCAAGACCATCAACATGCCGAACGACGCCACGGTGGAGGACTGCAAGGCAGCCTACATGCTGTCCTGGAAGCTCGCGCTGAAGGCCAACGCGCTCTACCGCGACGGCTCGAAGCTCTCTCAGCCGCTCAACTCCCAGCTCATCAGCGATGATGAGGAAGAGGACGACGTGGTCGAGCAGCTCTTCGAGAAGCCGATGGCCGCGCGTGCCGCGCAAGTCTCGGAGAAGATCGTCGAGAAGCTGGTCGAGCGCATTGTCGTGATGCGCGAGCGCGAGAAGATGCCGGACCGCCGCAAGGGCTACACCCAGAAGGCGGTGGTCGGCGGCCACAAGGTGTACTTGCGCACCGGCGAATATGACGACGGCCGGCTCGGCGAGATCTTCATCGACATGCACAAGGAAGGCGCCGCCCTGCGATCGTTCATCAACAATTTCGCGATCGCGGTCTCGCTCGGTCTTCAGTACGGCGTGCCGCTGGAGGAATATGTCGACGCCTTCACCTTCACCCGCTTCGAACCGGCGGGCCCCGTGCAGGGCAACGACAGCATCAAGTACGCGACCTCGATCCTCGACTATGTCTTCCGCGAGCTCGCGGTGAGCTACATGTCGCGCTTCGATCTCGCCCATGTCGATCCGAACGAGAGCGGCTTCGACGCGCTCGGCAAGGGCGTCGAGGAAGGCAAGGAGCCGGACGAGGCCGGCGGCCCCGCCCAGGCGACGAAATACCTGTCGAAGGGCCTGACCCGCTCGCGCACGGACAATCTCGTGGTCATGCGCGGCGGCTCGACCGCGATCTCCTCCGGCTCGGACGCAGCCCCTGCCGGCGGCAGCAAGGTCACGGCTCTCGCCCCGCAAGGCGGCACGCACGGGCGCATCTCCGACACCATCGAAGGCGCCGTTGCCCTGAAGCAGGAAGTGAGCCACGACCTTTCTCCGACCGAGAAGCTCGAGGCCATGCAGTGGAGCAAGGCGGGCGCGGCCCAAAGCTCTTCAATTCAAGGCCTCGCCCCCTCCAAGGCCGAGCGCCGCGCCGAGGCCAAGGCAAAAGGCTACGAAGGCGAGATGTGCTCGGAGTGCGGCAACTTCACCCTGGTGCGGAATGGGACCTGCATGAAGTGCGATACGTGCGGGTCCACGACGGGGTGTTCGTGATCAGACGATGATCGCCATGCCCGGGCTTGACCCGGGCATCCATCAGACAAAAGGGCGGCCGAAAGGCCGCCCCTTTTTGCTGT
>DATJZL010000073.1:0-9750 GCA_035499115.1 Methyloceanibacter sp.
GCGAGAAAGCCGAGGCCGAAGGCGATCAGAGCCCCGCTTGCCGCCGGCGGCGGATTGAGAGCCACGGTGGCGTCCCCGTGCCGCCAATAAAGCGACTCGCGCCATTCGACGCGATAGCGCGCAAGATCGTCATGGGTCAGATAGCCGCCAGAATCGCGCGATTGCGCGACGATGGCTTGGCCGACATCGCCGTCGACGAAGAGCCGCGCGCCGTCTTCGGCGAGCCATTCGAGCGTCTCGCCAAGCTCCTCGTTGCGGAAAGTCGTCCCCGCTGTCATCGGCTTGCCGTCGGGCGCGAAGATGCTCGCGACGCCTTGGCTCGCGGTCAGGATCGGGGCAATGACGGTGAACAGATAGGCCTGGAACTCGGTAAGAGGAAATCCTTGGCGCGCCGCGCGCACCGCGGGCTCGACTAGGCGCTTCATCGGCAGAGTGCACAGCGCCTCGTGCATGGCGAAGAGGCCGGGCACGACACCCGGCGTCGCGCTCGATCCCGGCCCGATATGGAACTCCTGCTTGGCGGGACCGAAATCGGCATGGATGGGATAGAACGAGACCTCGCTTGCCGGGCGGCGCTTCAGCGGCGTCTCGGCGAAGAAGTCGAGCAGTGTAGCGTCATCTCTCCCTTGGCGCCGCGCCATGAGGAAGCCGCCCCCGCCGGGCGATGAGAACACCGCTTCCGCCACGAACGTCATGAAGATTCCGGCGAGGGCCGCGTCGAAGGCGTTGCCGCCATCTTGGAGAATTTCCGCCGCGGCGCGCGCGGTCAGCTCATGTCCCGCAGCAACGACGCCTTTGCCCTGTGCCATGCGCGTGGCTTAAGGCGAAGCACGACGAGCGGCAAGCGTCCGTGGCACGATTGTCATGCCCGCGAACGCGGGCATCCAGTAACCACCGCGTTGGTCGATTGCCGAGACCGGGCGTACTGGATTGCCCGGTCAAGCCGGACAATGACAGCAGAGAGTTGACGAGGCTCGACTAGCTGAGCCGCTTCTCAAGCGCCGAGAGCTCCTCGTTGAGCGCCTTGGGGAGCTTCGCGCCGAAGGTCGCGAAATGCTCCTTGATCAGGGGCAACTCGGCCTTCCAGCCGTCCTTGTCGACGCTGGTCAGCTCCTTGAGGTCGCTGGGCGCGATCTTCAATCCGCTGACATCGAGCGAGCCGTCGGCCGGCAATTTGCCGATCGCGGTGTCGACCGCCTTGGCAGTGCCGTCGCAGCGCTCGAAAATCCATTTCAGCACGCGCGAGTTCTCGGCGTAGCCCGGCCACATGAACTTGCCGTCGCCGTTCTTGCGGAACCAGTTGACGTAGAAGATCTTCGGCATCTTGGCGCCGCCCTTCTCGCCCATCTTCAGCCAGTGGGCGAAATAATCGCCCATGTGGTAGCCGCAGAAGGGCAGCATCGCCATCGGGTCGCGGCGGAGATCGCCGATCTTGCCGGCGGCGGCGGCCGTCTTCTCGGAGGCCATGATCGAGCCGAGGAAGGTGCCGTGCAGCCAGTTGAGCGCCTCGACGACGAGCGGCACCACGGTGGCGCGGCGGCCGCCGAACAGGATGGCGTCGATCGGCACGCCTTTGGGGTCTTCCCATTCCGGCGCGATCACCGGGCATTGCTTCGCCGGCGCCGTGAAGCGCGCATTCGGATGGGCAGCGGGACGCCCAGCCTTCGGAGTCCAGGAGCGGCGCATCCAGTCCGTGGTGTGCTCGGGCGGAGCGCTCATCTGCTCCCACCACACGTCGCCATCGTCGGTCAACGCGACGTTCGAGTAGATGCAATTGGCGTAGAGCGTCTCCATGGCGTTGAAGTTCGATTCGGTCGAGGTGCCGGGCGCCACGCCGAAGAAGCCGGTCTCGGGATTGATGGCGTAGAGCCTGCCGTCGGCGCCGAACTTCATCCAGCAAATGTCGTCGCCGATGGTCTCGGCCTTCCAGCCGGGGATGGTCGGCATCAACATGGCGAGATTGGTCTTGCCGCAAGCGGACGGAAAGGCGGCCGCCATGTATTTCGACTTCCCTTGCGGATTGGTGAGCTTGAGGATCAGCATGTGCTCGGCCATCCAGCCCTCGTCGCGCGCCTTGACGCTGGCGATCCTGAGCGCATGGCATTTCTTGCCGAGCAGCGCGTTGCCGCCATAGCCCGAGCCGTAGGACCAGATCTCGCGCGTCTCGGGGAAATGCGAGATGTACTTCGTCTTGTTGCAGGGCCACGGCACGTCGGCGGTGGTTGGGGTCGGCAGCGGGTAGCCGACGGTGTGCATGCCGCGCACGAAATCTCCCGAGTTGCCGAGCGCCTTCCACACGGCATCGCCGACGCGGGTCATGATGTGCATGTTGGCGACGGCGTAAGCACTGTCGGTGATCATCACGCCGATGCCGGCGATCGGCGAGCCGATCGGGCCCATCGAATAGGGCACCACATACATGGTGCGCCCGGCCATGGCGCCGTCATAGAGCTTGGTCAGCGTCGCCTTCATCTCGGCGGGATCGAACCAATTGTTGGTCGGTCCGGCGTCGTCCTTGGACTTCGAGCAGATATAGGTCTGGTCCTCGACGCGCGCGACGTCGAGCGGGTCGGAGCGCACCAGAATAGAGTTCGGGCGCTTCTCGGGGTTGAGCCACATGGCCGTGCCGCCATCGACCAGCGATTTCAAGAGATGCTGATATTCGGTATGCGAGCCGTCGCACCATACGACCGCTTCAGGCTTGAACAGCGCCTTCGCCTCCTCGACGAACGCGAGCACTTTCGGATTGGTCGTCTTTGCTCCTTCGGGCGCAATCTTGGACTGAACGCTCATGCGGCTAGGTCCTCGGGCTTTTCCAGATGACGGTTGAAGGCGAAAAATCTATCCCTTGCTAGCACCGAAGCCGCAAAGCTTTCAAGGCAGGGACGTTGTCCCCTGGACGGGATGCCCTCCAGGGCCAAGGCGTCTCTCTACCAGACGCGGTTGATCTTGGCCGGCGCCATCGGCGCGCCCGCCTTGCAGGCGAAGGCCTCGCGAAACGGCAGCATATTCATGACCACGCCGTTGACCCGATACTTGCCAGGAGCGTGCGGTTCGGTCTTGGCATCTTCCTTGGCCGATTCCGTGGTCTCGTTCTCGCACCACCCTTGCGCATAACTCAGGAAGAAGCGCTGGGCCGGTGAATAGCCCAAGCCGTCCTTGCCCTCCTTGGCGCCGGGAGTGGCGAGGAAGGCCGCGTAAGCAAGCTGCATTCCGCCGTTGTCGGCGGTGTTCTCCCCCAGCGTGAGCTCGCCATCGACCAGCACATCCTTCGCGGGGTTGGAGGGATCCTTGACGGCGACGAAGCGGCTATATTCGCGGACGAAGCCCTCCGCGCGTGCCTCGAAGGCCTTCGCATCCCGGGCCGTCCACCAATCCTTCAGATTCCCTCGCGCGTCGTAGTGGCGCCCCTCGTCATCGAAGCCATGCGTCAGCTCGTGGCCGATCAGCGCGCCGAGATTGCCGTAATCGACCGCGTCGTCGGCCGTCACGTCGAAGTTTGGGAGCTGAAGGCCCCCGGCAGGGAAGGTAATGTCTACGGCCTGATCGTCGTAATAGGAGTTGTTGGTCGGTGCGCTCGCGGCCCATTCGCTACGGTCGGTCGGCTTGCCGATCTTGGCGAGATCGCGCTTAAGCCCGAAGTCGGCGGCGCGTTCCGTGTTGCCCAAGGCATCGCCGCGCACGATCGTGACATCTGAATAGTCGAGCCAGGCGTCCGGATGGCCGACCTTTTCGGCCACGCTCGCCAGCTTGTCGAGGGCGCGGGCCTTGGTCTGCTTGCTCATCCAGTCGATCGAGTCGATATCCGCGCGCATCGTACGCTCGATCGCATGCATAATGGCGAGCACGCGCTGTTTGGTCGTTTCGTTGAACTCGCGCTCGACATAGGCCTCGCCGAGTGCGTCGCCGAGCTGGTCATCGGTCGCATCGACGCAGCTCTTCCAGCGCTCCGCGATACTCGCTTGGCCATCGAGCAGCCGGCCGAAGAAAGCGAAGTCCTCCTCCACAAGAGCCTTCGGCGCCATCGAGACGAGGCCGTGAATCAGGTTCCAGCGCAGATAGGCCTTCCACTCCCCGAGCGGCACGGACTTCATGAGAGGCTCGAGACCCTTGAAGAAACCTGGATCAGCTACATCCAATGAGTCGAATGACGGCGCGCCCACCTCAGCGAAATATTTCTTCCAATCGAATGACGGCGCGAGCGCGGTGAAGGCGGCAAGGCTCATCTTGTGATGGATGCTCTTCGGCTCACGTTGATCCACCAGGCTCATCGCCGCCCGGGCAAGCGCAGTCTCGATGCGCATGACCGCATCGGCTTCGACGGCGGCCTGATTGGCACTGTCGCCGAGCAGCCGGAACATGCGCGTCACATGCGCGCGATATTCGGTGCGCTCGCCGCTGAACTCCGGAGTCAGATAGTAGTCGCGATCGGGGAGAGCGAAACCGTCTTGGTCGGCCGTGGCGATCGTCATGTCTGCGTCGGTGTAGTCCGGTGTCGATGAAAAAAAGAACAACGGACTTGCGCCGATGCGCTGCAGATGCGCTATCGCCGCGGCGAGATCGGCCTTGCTGTTGATCGCGGCGATGCGCTCGAACTCGGGCGCAAAGGGCTGCAATCCCTTCTCCTCGATCGCCGCCTCGTCCATGCACGAAGCGTAATAATCGCCGATCTTGCGGCGGGCCTCCGTCTTGATGCCTTGGCCCGCGGCCGCCTCTTCGAGAATCGAGGCGAGGACCGCGGTGATGTGCTCGTCGAGAGCGCTGTAACGCCACCAGCTCGATTGGTCCGGCGGGATCGGGTTGGCCTTGAGCCACGCGCCGCAAGCGTATCGGTAGAAATCGGCGCAGGGCTCGACGCTGTGGTCGATCGCCGATGGGTCGAACACCGGAGGGAGCGGCTTCTGGAGGATCGTGTCGGGCGTCTCGGCGTAAAGAGGCGGCGTCAAGAGCACCAAGCCCAACATCACGAAGGTCAGGCTTTGTCGCCGCATCGTTATTGGCGCCCCGCGCGAGCTTCGGCCGCGAGCCGGACCAGCTCCTTGCGCGCTTCCTGAGGGGTGGTCACGGGTTCGGCGAACACGATGCGGCACGCCGTGCGGTTGCACATGATGTCGCAGCCCTCGGGATCGATGCCGGTCATGCGCCAAGCGCCTGGCTCGCCGTCGCCAAGCGCGGTGGCGTAAAGCTCGACGGCATCCGCATGGTCCTCGTTCATGTGCTCCACGATCCCTGGCTCGCCCTCAAGCAGGCTCGCGGCCTCATCGGTCGGAATTAGAAGCTCACTCGGGGCAAGATCGAAGATGCGTCCGAAGCCACCGATGTAATGGGCGCCCACGACGGCGAGACGGAAGAACCCAAAGTCGGGGAAATCGGCATAGAAGGAGGCTTCGGGGTGACGCGCCAAAAAACGCCGCCTGACGGCCCCCTCCTTCGTCCGCTCGACCCGGCCATAGAGGGTGAGGCGGGCGCCTTGCAGTGGATCGGCGAGCGCTCCCGTCTCGTCAACCATGATCGAGGCGCGGGGCTCATTGGCGAGGTTCGCGGTGTGGCGGGCGAGGTTCGAGATGAGCAGGATCGGGGCTCCTGAGGCGTCGGTGGCGAGCGTCACGAGCGAGGCGTAGGGATAGCCGTTCTTGGCGTCGATCGTCGCCATGGACCCCTTGAAGGCGCGGCGGACCAAGGCCCTTGCGGCGCCTGCGATGTCCTCCCTCGAGGGCGTCTCTTGAGACTTATTTACTTGCGCCATAATGATAATTGTTGCATTGCGATAGAGCTGGGTGGCGAGCAGCGCCCCAATCCTGCCATAATTGGCGCAGCCCCTGAACCCTTAACATCCCTAAACCATCTATCGCCGCAAGGGCCCCCCACAATGCCAACAATTGCACTTGTCGACGACGATCGTAACATTCTCACCTCCTTGCGCATGGTGCTCGAGGCGGAGGGCTATAAGACACAGACCTACAATGACGGCGCAAGCGCGCTCGACGGCTTCGCCGAAAGCCCGCCGGACCTCGCCATCCTCGATATCAAGATGCCGCGCATGGACGGGATGGAGCTGCTCAGGCGGCTTCGCCAGCGGAGCGAGCTGCCCGTGATCTTCCTCACCTCCAAGGACGAGGAGATCGACGAGCTGTTCGGGCTCAAGATGGGCGCCGACGACTTCATCCGCAAACCCTTTCCCCAGCGGCTCCTGGTCGAGCGGGTGAAGGCCGTGCTCCGGCGCGCCCAGCCCCGCGACGGTTCGGCCCCCGTGGTCGAGGACAAGTCAAAGGTGCTCGAGCGCGGCAAGCTCAAGATGGATCCCGAGCGTCATACTTGCGTGTGGGACAACCGCCCGGTGACATTGACGGTCACGGAGTTCCTCATCCTCCAGGCGCTGGCCTCGCGGCCGGGCGTGGTGAAAAGCCGCGACGCGCTGATGGATGCGGCCTATGATGACCAGGTCTACGTCGACGACCGCACCATCGACAGCCACATCAAGCGTTTGCGCAAGAAGTTCAAGGCGGTCGATACGAGCTTCGACGTGATCGAGACGCTCTATGGCGTTGGCTATCGGTTCAAAGAGTGACGGGCTAGCCAAATGACCGCAGAGGCGGACAGGTCCTGGCAGCGGCCTGACGCCGCCGCGGTCAGGGTGCGGCTTCGCCGCGCCCTGCGGGGCACGCGAGCGCGCAGTTATCGCTTCTATCGTTGGCTCGCCGAGCACATGCCCTTCAGGCACGGCTTCTCCAGCCTGACGCGGCGCATTGTCGTGCTCAACCTGATCGGACTTGCCATCCTTGTCTCCGGCATTCTCTACCTCAATCAGTTCCGCGCCGGGCTGATCGACGCTAAGGTGCAGAGCCTCCTCACACAAGGGGAGATCATCGCCCGCGCCATCGCAGCTTCGGCGGGCGTCGACACCAACGAGGTGCAACTCGACCCCGAGAAGCTGCTCGAGACCGAGCAGGGCCAGGCTGACGACGACGATGCGCTGAGCAACTCGCTCGAGTTCACCATCGACCCAGAGCGCGCGGCGCCGATTCTCAGGCCTCTGGTCAAACCCACGGGAAGCCGCGCCCGCATCTATAATCGCGACGGCGCGCTGATTCTCGATTCGGATACGTTCTACTCGCGCGGCGAGGTCCTGCGTTACGACTTGCCGCCGCCGGACGCCGAGAAGTCCGACGCGCTCACCTCGTTCTGGCAAGCGGTCAAGACGCGGCTCAACCAATACGACCTGCCGCTCTATACCGAGATCGGCGGCGCCAACGGCAAGGCTTACCCCGAGGTCGCGACCGCGCTGACCGGCACCTCGGTGCCGATCGTCCGGGTCAACGACAGGGGCGAGCTCGTTGTCAGCGTCGCCGTGCCGATCCAGCGCATGCGCGCGGTGCTCGGCGTGCTGTTGCTGTCGACGCGCGGCGGCGACATCGACAATATCGTTGCGGCCGAGCGCTGGGGCATCGTGCGGGTGTCGCTGTTCGCCGCCGCCGTGACCATCGTGCTGTCGGTGATCCTCGCCAACACCATCGCCGGTCCGGTGCAGCGGCTGTCCGCAGCGGCGGAGAGCGTGCGTCATAGCGTCAAGGCGCGCGCCGAGATCCCCGACTTCACCGACCGCTCCGACGAGATTGGCCACCTTTCCGGCGCGCTGCGTGACATGACCACGGCGCTGTACAAACGGATCGACGCAATCGAGAGCTTCGCCGCCGACGTGGCGCATGAGCTCAAGAACCCGCTCACCTCCTTGCGCAGCGCGACCGAGACTTTGCCGCTTGCCAAGACCGATGAGTCCAAAGAGCGGTTGATGGAGATCATCCAGCACGACGTGAGGCGGCTCGACCGGCTGATTAGCGACATCTCCGACGCGTCCCGCCTCGATGCCGAGCTCGCGCGCGAGGACGCGCGGCCGGTCGACATGGCCGAGCTGTTGCGCACCACCGTGTCGCTGTTCAACGACATCCATCGCGACGACACGCCTGAGGTGGTGTTCGACATCGCCTATGCTCCGGGAGCGCACCCCTACCGCGTCACCGGTCATGACAGCCGCTTGAGCCAGGTCATCGTCAATCTGCTCGAAAACGCCATCTCGTTCTCGCCCCCTGGTGGGCGCGTCGCGGTGGTCACGCGAAGGATCGGGACCGAGATTCAGATCGCCGTCGAGGACGAGGGCCCCGGCATCCCCGAGGAGAATCTCGAGCGCATCTTCGAGCGCTTCTACACCGACCGGCCGCAAGAGAATTTCGGTCAGAACTCGGGGCTTGGGCTCAACATCTCGCGGCAGATCGTGGTCGCGCATGGCGGACGGCTGTGGGCCGAGAACCGGCCGCCGGCCGGGCTTGGGCGCGGCAAGGGCGATGCCGGAGACAAGAACAGCGGCGGCGCGCGCTTCGTGATCCGCCTGCCGGCTGCGTAATCCGTGGCGGGGGCACGCGAGCTCGTGCATGGCACATGTGTTGCGCTGGGCAAACGCGCGGTCCTTCTGCGCGGGCCGTCGGGAGCGGGGAAGTCGGACCTTGCCCTGAGGTTCCTGGCACTCTCCGGCGAAGACGGAGAGAAAGCGTTCCTCGTCGCCGACGATCAGGTCTTCGTTCGGTCAAACGGAAGCGGCGAGCTTGTGGCCTCCGCGCCTCCGACGATCGCCGGAAAGATCGAGGTCAGAGGGCTTGGGATCATCGAGGTCCCTGCCCTTGCCGAGGCGCGACTCGCGCTCGTTTGCGATCTGGTCGCGACCAAAGAGGTTCCCCGCATGCCGCCAGAGCCCGCGGAACGGACCGTGATCGCGGGGGTGCCCGTTAGGGTGCTCAAGCTCGACCCGTTCGAGGCGTCGGCCCCATTGAAGTTGAAAATGGCGCTCTTGTGGGCAACGCGCGATGTTCCCAATTAACGTTACAGGAACGCACTTGCGCTCACCCCCTCTCATGACAAAGATAGCGACCTTTCGCCGGGGGGCGGCTACTCAAGGACTCACATGATCGGCGTCGTCATCGTCACACATGGCAAGCTCGCGCACGAGTTCCGCGCGGCGCTCGAGCACGTGGTCGGACCGCAAGAGCAGATCGAGACGATTTCGATCGGTCCCGACGACGATCTCGACGAGAGGCGGAGCGACATGCTGACCGCTCTCCAGCGCGTCGATAGCGGCGGAGGCGTGGTCGTGCTTACCGATATGTTCGGCGGCACGCCGTCGAACCTCGCCATCTCGGCCATGGACCACGACAATGTCGAGGTGATCGCCGGCGTCAATCTGCCGATGCTGGTGAAGCTTGCGAGCGTGCGCGGCGAATGCGGGCTCGATGAGGCGATCACGCAAGCCCAGGAAGCCGGACGCAAATATATCAGCGTCGCCAGCCAAATCCTCGCGGCAAACTAGAGTGGGCAGACCGCGCGACAAAGAGGGGGAGCCGCGCGAGGGCCTCTATTTCGCCGAGGTGGTGATTCCCAACAAGAAAGGTCTGCACGCGCGCGCCTCCGCGCAGTTCGTCCGCTGCGCGTCCCGCTTCACCGCCGATGTCCGCGTGACGCGCGAAGGCCACACCGTCGGCGGCACCTCGATCATGGGTCTAATGATGCTCGCGGCGGGCCAAGGCCACACCATCCTCATCGAGACGGAAGGCGCCGAAGCGACGCAAGCGCTCGAAGCTCTGATCGCCCTCGTCGAGTCAGGATTCGGCGAAGAGGATTGAGGCGGCGGCTTCCCCCACCTCCACATCGCGGAGACTCAAAGTGAGATATGCCCGCATCTGCATCATACTTGCTCTGATCACC
>DATJZL010000074.1:0-8936 GCA_035499115.1 Methyloceanibacter sp.
GGACTGAACAACAAACGGAAATTCGCCGGGGCAATCATTCAAGGCTGGAAGGCCTATAACATCACGCCCGATCATGATTGGGGCATCGGCAGTTGGTCAGATGAGCAGCTCGAGGGTTATTTGTCGGCGGGCCATGCCGAAGGCAGGGGCTCGGCCGGGGGGCCGATGTCCGAGGTCATCGATAATAGTCTGCGTTACCTGACCGAGCCGGATGTCAAGGCGATCGCTACCTATTTGAAAAGCGTGCCGGCCAATGGCGACGGCACCGACGTCGCTGCAGCGCCAACCCCCAAGGTGGCGCGTGAGGTCAGCGAGCAACCGGCTTCACCTCAGGAGAGCGGACCGGGTTTGCATGTCTTCGAAGGGGCCTGCACCGGTTGTCATCGCTTCGACGGCAAGGGAGCCGTCTCCAATTACGCCTCGCTCGTTGGAGGGCGGACCGCTAACGACCCCGCCGGCACTAACGCGACCCAGGCTCTCATCGGCGGCACTCATCTTGCCTTCGCCGAGACCATCGGCTTCATGCCCAATTTCGGCGAGGGTTATTCGGACCCCGAGATCGCCGCGGTCGTCAATTATCTGACTGGGCGCTTCGGAGCCCGCCCCTCCGCGCTTACGCCGGCCGAGATCACGAAGCGGCGCCAAGCCAACTAATCGAGGTGGAGCGCCCTCTCATGGGGCCGCTGCCTAATCGCAAGCCTCAAGAGCCTAACCCTTCCCGCGCTCGTTGCGGAGCTTGGCGAAGCGCTTGAGCCGCTCTTTCAGCTCGGCCTCGTAGCCGTAGGCCGTGGGCGCGTAGAAGGTCTGCCGCTCCATGCCGTCGGGGAAGTAATTCTGGCCCGAGAAGGCTTCGTCCTCGTTATGGTCGTAGGCGTAACCGCGGCCATAGCCTTCCTGCTTCATGAGCTTGGTCGGCGCATTGAGGATGTGCTTCGGCGGGAGCAGAGACCCGCTCTCGGTCGCCACGCGCGAGGCGATGCCGAAAGCGACATAGCCCGCGTTCGATTTCGGTGCGGTGGCGAGATAGATCGTGGCCTGAGCGAGCGCGAGTTCGCCCTCAGGGCTGCCGAGGAAATCGTACGTGTCCTTGGCGGCGATCGCCTGGACCAGAGCATTCGGATCGGCGAGCCCGATATCCTCGACCGCCATGCGCACCAGACGCCGCGCGATATAGAGCGGGTCCTCGCCGCCGGCGAGCATGCGCGCCAGCCAATAGAGCGAGGCGTCGGGGTCTGAGCCGCGCACCGATTTATGCAGCGCGCTGATCAGATTGTAATGTCCGTCCTGGCTCTTGTCGTAGATCGGCGCGCGGCGCTGCACGAGCTTGACCAGTGCCTCGCGGTCGAGCGGCGCTTTGGCGCCTGAGGCCGTAGCCAGGAACACATCCTCGGCGAGGTTGATCAGTCCGCGCCCGTCGCCGTCGGCCATAGTGATGAGCGCCGTATGCGCGTCGTCGGTCAGCGGCAGCTTGCGCTTCTCGTGCGTCTCGGCGCGCTCGAGCAGAGACTCGAGCGCCTCATCGTCGAGCCGCTTGAAGGTCAGCACGCTCGCCCGCGACAAAAGCGCCGAGTTGAGCTCGAAGGACGGATTCTCGGTCGTGGCGCCGATCAAGATGATCGTCCCGTCCTCCATATGCGGCAGGAAGGCATCCTGCTGCGAGCGGTTGAAGCGGTGGATTTCGTCGACGAACAGCAGTGTGCCGCGCCCCTCCTGGCGACGCGCGCGTGCCGCGTCGAACACCTTGCGCAGATCGGCCACTCCGGAATGGATCGCCGAAAGTTGCTCGAATTGGTGATCGGTCACCTCGGCGAGAAGCCGCGCGACCGTGGTCTTGCCCGTCCCCGGCGGCCCCCAGAACACCACCGAGGCAAGCCGACCGGCGTAGACCATGCGGCGAAGAATGCCTTGCTCGCCGAGGAGGTGGTCCTGGCCGATCACCTCATCGAGCGAGGCGGGCCTGAGACGGTCGGCGAGCGGCCGCGGCGCGCCGTCCGCGAGCCCGGCAGCCTCGAACAGCGTCGGTGACGCCGCTTTCTTCATGATCAGCCGGAAATCGTCAGGTTGAACAGCTTCCCGTCTCGCTCGAGAGAGAGCCGCCAGGCGTCGCCGGAAAGATCGAGCGCCGCGGCGAGCTGGGCCACCGAGGCCACTTTCTGATTGTTGAGGCCGACGACGATGTCGCCGCGCTTCATGCCGAGCCGCGCGGCGGGCGTCTTGTCCTTGACGTCGAGCACCACGACGCCCTGCCGGCTATCGTCATCGAGGCCGACCTCTTGCGCGACGGCGGGCGACAGATTGGCGACCTTGCAGCCCGACAGCGGGTGGCGGCCAACGAGCTCGCGCGCATCGCGTGGCGGGTCCTCGACCGGGGCAAGCAGAGCGATGGTCGTCTTGAGCTTCGCACCCTTGCGCAAAACGCTGAGCTCGGCCGAGCCGCCGATGCCCTTGGTCATGAAGCGATACTCGAAGCCCTGCGGATCCTTGACCTCTTTGTCGTCGACGCCGACCACGACGTCGCCGGCGACAAGTCCCGCCTTGGCCGCCGGGCCCTTGGCCGCGACCTTAGCGACGAGCGCGCCCGACGGCGTCGCCAGCCCGAGTGAGTCGGCAATGTCCGGCGTCACCGGCTGCAGCGTCGCGCCGAGCCAGGGCCTCTGCACCGTCACGCCCTTGAGCGCGGACTGAACGACGAGGCGCACCATGTTCGACGGAATGGCGAAGCCGATGCCGAGCGAGCCGCCCGTCCGCGAGAAGATCGCGGTGTTGATGCCGACCAGCTTCCCATCCATGTCGACCAGCGCGCCGCCCGAATTGCCAGGATTGATGGCGGCGTCGGTCTGGATGAAGAACTGATAGTCCGAGATGCCGACTTGCGTCCGGGCGAGCGCCGACACGATGCCGCTCGTCACTGTTTGTCCGACGCCGAACGGATCGCCGATGGCAAGCACCAGATCGCCGACTTCGAGACTGTCCGAATCGGCGAATTGAATGACCGGGAACTGAGCGCCCTTGGCGTCGAGGCGCAGCACGGCAAGGTCGGTATGCTCGTCCTTGAGCACAACTTTGGCCGGGAACTCGCGTCCGTCCGACAGGGCCACCGTGATTTCCGCCTCGCCGCCACCCTGGATGACGTGGTTGTTGGTGACCACGAGCCCGCTCTGATCGACCAGCACGCCGGACCCCAGCGAGTTCTCGATGCGCTCGCGCGGGACGCCGAACCGCTCACCGAACAACTGCCCGAAGAACGGATCGTCGCCGAACGGCGACACCATCTGCTCGACCCTATGCTGGACATAGACATTGACCACCGTAGGAGCGGCTCGCTTCACGATCGGAGCGAAGGACTGCTTGATCGCGACTTGACTTTCGGGGACCGCGCGCTGTTGCGCGTGCGCAGGCGCCGGAGCGCCCGCCGCAATAATTTGCCAGGCGATCAAACCCGCGATGCCAAATTTCCCTAGTGATTTTGCCAAGATAACCATCGCTCGTTCGTATTTGCGGGGTTAAGTCTAGAAGCGGTGAGCTTCTCCTATAAACCAAGGCGAATCAGGAAGGGAACTGGGGCGGTTTGACACTGATTCAAGCCCCTGCGGGCTTGCCGATCCCCTTCATTCTACTAAGATGCCGCCGGCGTGTTTTACGAGAAAAGTCAACGATACACACTGTGGAGAGAAACGCATGCGAATGATGAAACTGGCGCTGATCACCGGCCTAGCCGTCCTGAT
Organism: Methyloceanibacter sp.; assembly: GCA_035499115.1. GTDB lineage: Bacteria > Pseudomonadota > Alphaproteobacteria > Rhizobiales > Methyloligellaceae > Methyloceanibacter. The sequence goes on from DATJZL010000074.1 coordinate 3,726, forward strand.
CGGTAGCGGCTCGGCCTACGCGATCACCGTCAAGAAGAGGACGGAAGCGCCCGGCCTTCCCCCTGAGATCTGGAAGATCGTCGGGGAGTTCTGCGCCATCGAGACATGGCACCCCGCAGTGGCCAAATGCGAGGAGAGCAAAGAAGGCGACGTAACCTTCCGCACGCTCACGCTCAAGGACGGGGGCAAGATCAAGGAGAAGCTGACCGGCACTGAGGATCTCGCCTACACCTATGAGATCGTGGAAAGCCCGCTGCCCGTCAAGAATTACAAGTCGAAGCTGTGGCTCGAAGTTGACGACGAGCCGAACCGCTCGGTCATCTACTGGCAGTCTGACTTCGACGCCAATGGCAAGAGCGACGACGAGGCCAAGAAGATCATCACCGGCATCCTCACCGACGGCGTCAAAGGCATCAAGCAGGTGGCCATCAAGGCCTATGACGAGGCCCATCCGGACGCCAAGCCCGAGGACGACGACAAGGACAGCAAATAACCTGTTGCCAAGACGCGCCGCCTCGCGCGGCGCGCCGCCTGCCTGCTACGCGGCGGCCGGCTCTTGCTCCTGAGTCGGACCTGAATCCGCCCCCCTCGCCTCACGATCGCGATCGACCAGCTCGATGATTGCCATCGGCGCGGAATCGCCATAGCGGAAGCCGGCCTTCATCACGCGCGTATAACCGCCGGGCCGGTCGGCATAACGCGGCCCGAGCGTCTCGAACAGCTTGGCCACGGTGGCCTCGTCCCTGATGCGGGAATAGGCGAGACGGCGCGCATGCAGGTCGCCGCGCTTGGCGAGCGTGATCAGCCGGTCGGCGACGCGGCGCAGCTCTTTCGCTTTGGGAAGCGTCGTGGCGATCTGCTCGTGCTTGAACAGCGCAACGGCGAGGCTCGCGAACAGTGCGCTGCGATGCGTCGCGGTGCGGTTGAGCTTACGGCCGGCGTTACGATGGCGCATGTGACTTAACCTTTAGAGTCGGGCTTGCGGCTTCAGCTCAGTAATGGTCCTCGAAGCGCTTGGCGAGCTCCTCGATGTTCTCCGGCGGCCAATCCGGCACTTCCATGCCGAGATGAAGCCCCATCGAGGCGAGAACCTCTTTGATCTCGTTCAGCGACTTCCGTCCGAAGTTCGGCGTGCGCAGCATCTCCGCCTCGGTCTTCTGGATGAGATCGCCGATATAGACGATGTTGTCGTTCTTGAGACAGTTGGCCGAGCGCACCGAAAGCTCGAGCTCGTCGACCTTCTTGAGCAGGGCGGCGTTGAACACGAGTTCGGGCTGCCGCTCGAAGGTCTGCTCCTTCTTCGGCTCCTCGAAATTGACGAACACCGACAGCTGGTCCTGCACGATGCGCGCGGCGAGCGCAACGGTGTCCTCGGGACGCACCGAGCCGTCGGTCTCGATCTCCATGGTCAGCTTGTCGTAGTCGAGAATCTGGCCCTCGCGGGTGTTCTCGACGCGGTAGGACACCTTGCGCACCGGGCTATAGAGCGAATCGACCGGGATATAGCCGATCGGTGCATCATCGGGCCGGTTGCGCTCGGCCGGCACGTAGCCCTTGCCGGTCGAGGTGGTGAACTCCATGCGGATTGCCGCGCCCTGGTCGAGTGTGCAGATCACGTGATCGGGGTTCAGGATCTCGATGTCGGCTCCGCCTTCGATGTCGCCAGCCTTGGCGACGCCCGGGCCCTCCTTCTTGAGGACCATGCGCTTGATGCCTTCGGCATGTTGCCTGAGCGCGATCTCCTTGATGTTGAGGACGATGTCGGTCACGTCCTCGCGCACGCCGGGGATCGAGGAGAATTCATGCAGCACACCGTCGATATGCACCGAAGTGATGGCGGCGCCCTGAAGCGAGGACAGCAGCACGCGCCTGAGCGCGTTGCCCAGGGTGAGCCCGAAGCCACGCTCGAGCGGCTCGGCGACGACCGTGGCGAAGCGCTGCGGATCGCGACCGGGAGAGACGTTGAGCTTGGTGGGCTTGATAAGATCTTGCCAGTTCTTCTGCAGCACCGGTGAAGCCCTTTCTTGGTCCATAAGCGGGGCCGCCTGGCCCAGCTTGCGAGTATCCTCGTGCAACATGTGCGGTTAAGCCTTGCCTTTCTTGTTAGACGCGACGGCGCTTGCGCGGCCGGCAGCCGTTATGCGGGATGGGCGTCACGTCGCGGATCGAGATGATGTTGAAGCCGGCGGCCTGAAGCGCGCGCAGCGCCGACTCGCGCCCCGAGCCCGGGCCCCTCACCTCGATCTCGAGATTCTTCATGCCGTGCTCCATCGCCTTCTTGCCGGCATCCTCGGCCGCGACCTGCGCGGCGTAAGGCGTCGACTTGCGCGAGCCCTTGAAGCCCATGGCGCCCGACGACGACCAGGAAATGGCGTTGCCTTGCGCGTCGGTGATGGTGATCATCGTGTTGTTGAAGCTCGCATGCACGTGAGCAACGCCCGACGTGATGTTCTTCTTTTCGCGGCGACGAACCCGCGCCTTCTCCTTGACCATGCTCTATTCCCGCATTGCGAATTGATGAATTGGCGCGGTCGCGAGCGAAGGCCCGCGATCTGCCCGAAATTGCCTACTTCTTCTTGCCGGCGATCGGCTTGGCCGGACCTTTGCGCGTGCGCGCATTGGTGTGTGTCCTCTGGCCGCGGACCGGCAGGCCGCGGCGATGGCGTAGGCCCCGGTAGCAGCCGAGATCCATCAACCGCTTGATATTCATGGCGACATCGCGCCGGAGATCGCCTTCCACGACATAGTCGTGGTCGATGACCTCGCGAATCTGCATGATCTCGGACTCGGTCAGCTGGCTCACCCGCCGCTCGGGTGGGATCGCGACCTTGGCGCAGATCTGCTTGGCAAAGGTGTCGCCGATGCCATGGATATAAGTGAGCGCCACCTCGACCCGCTTGTTGGTCGGGATATTAACGCCTGCAATTCGGGCCACGAAACCGCCTCCTCACGCACGAGCTAACGTGCTGAAATTAAAACCAGATTTCCCAACATGAACACGACAAAACCGACCGCGGAAAGGCAATACCCCCGAGGACTGGTCAGTCCGTTTTTCGATGTAGCCGGGCTTATGTAGCGATTCCGCTTGACAAGGTCAACCGGCCGTATTTCGCCCCGGTTTCCTCCTCACGCGGCGGCGCCTTCGAGCGCCCGGTTGATCTCTTTTTGCACGGTTGCAATATCGGCCATGCCGTCGACCGCCCTCACCTTTCCCTGCCGCGTGTAATAGTCGATCAGGGGCTCGGTCTGGGCGTGATAGGCCTTGAGTCTCGCGCGCACCACCTCCTCATTGTCGTCCCGCCGCCGCACGAACTGGGTGCCGCCACAGCGGTCGCACACGCCAGGCACTTTGGTTGGCTTGTAGATGTCGTGATAGCCCTCTCCGCAATCGGCGCACGCGAAACGGCCGGTGATGCGCTCCACCAGGGCCTCGTCGTCGACCTCCATCACGATCACCCGGTCGAGACGCTTATGGCGCTCGGCGAGCAACCGGTCGAGCGCCTCGGCCTGAGCGATGGTGCGGGGAAAGCCGTCGAGGATATAGCCCCGGCCTTCGCCGCCCTCGTCCATGCGCTCGGCAATCAGCTTGATGACGAGATCGTCGGGTACCAGGGCGCCGCGCTCCATGATGTCGCCAGCCTTGCGCCCGAGCTCGGTACCGGCGGCGACCGCGGCCCTCAGCATATCGCCGGTGGACAGCTTGGTGAGAGCGTGTCCGTCCTCGAGCAGCTTGGCCTGGGTGCCTTTGCCCGCGCCGGGAGGGCCGAGCAGGACCAGGTTCATCGCCGCCGCGCTCCTCTAAGGCGGGCCCGTTTGATCAGGCCCTCATATTGATGGGCGAGCAGGTGGCTCTGGATCTGAGCGACGGTGTCCATGGTGACGCTCACCACGATGAGGAGAGAGGTGCCGCCGAAATAGAACGGCACGCCGGCATAGGAGATGAGGATCTCCGGCAACACGCACACGGCGGCAAGGTAGATGGCGCCGACCACGGTAATCCTGGTGAGCACGTAGTCGATATATTCGGCGGTGCGCTCGCCGGGCCTGATGCCGGGCAGGAAGCCGCCATATTTCTTCAGATTGTCGGCCGTGTCTTTCGGGTTGAACACCACAGCCGTGTAGAAGAAGGCGAAGAAGACGATCAGCGCGATATAAATGATGATGTGAAGCGGCTGCCCGCGCCCGAGCATGGCGGTCATGGTGGTCAGCCAATCGGGCCCCTGCCCGGCGGAGAAATTCGCCACCGTGATCGGCAGAAGCAGCAGCGAGGAGGCGAAGATCGGCGGGATCACGCCCGCGCTGTTCAGCTTGAGCGGCAGATGCGAGGCATCGCCCTGGAACATGCGGTTGCCGACCTGGCGTTTGGGATATTGCACCAGTAGCCGCCGCTGCGCCCGCTCCATGAACACGATGATGGCGATGACCACGACCGCCATGACGAGGAGAAGGATGATCAGCGTCGTCGACAGCGCGCCCTGCCGTCCGAGCTCGAGCGTTCCGACCACGGCATGGGGCAATTGCGCGACGATGCCGGCGAAGATGATGAGCGAGATGCCGTTGCCGACGCCGCGCGCGGTGATCTGCTCGCCGAGCCACATCAAGAACACGGTGCCGCCGACCAGCGTGATGGCGGTGGTGACGCGGAACATCAAGCCGGGATCGAGCACGATATTGCCCGCGCCCTCGAGGCCCACGGCGATGCCGTAGCCCTGCAGCGCGGCCAGCAGCACCGTGCCGTAGCGCGTGTACTGGTTGATCTGCCGCCTGCCCTGCTCGCCTTCCTTTTTGAGGTTCTCGAGATGCGGCGAGACGGTAGTGAGGAGCTGGATGATGATCGAGGCCGAGATATACGGCATGATGTTGAGCGCGAAGATCGCCATGCGCGCGACCGCTCCGCCCGAGAACATGTTGAACATGCCGAGGATGCCGCTCTGGTTCTGCTTGAACACCTCGGCGAGCGCCTGCGGATTGACGCCCGGGATCGGGATATAGGTGCCGAGCCGGTAGATCAGCAGCGCGCCGAGCGTGAACCAGATGCGCTTCTTGAGCTCATCCGCCTTGGCGAAGGCCGCGAAATTGAGATTGGAGACGAGCTGTTCTGCGGCGGAGACCATTCGAGCGCTCTCTTCCTATGCGAGGACTTAGGGCGCGCCCGAGCGGCGCCGCCCTAACGTCACTCGGACTTGTCCTTCTTGGCGGGCTTCGCCTTCT